>DATKLV010000177.1:0-5482 GCA_035542255.1 Desulfomonilia bacterium
GGCGTTATCCTTGGCCCCGCAATAGGGCCGACTCTCGGGGGGTGGCTCACCGACAATTATTCATGGCCGTGGATCTTCTATATCAATGTCCCTGTGGGCGTTCTCAATACCCTGCTGGTCATGAGGTTCATCGAGGACCCGCCGTATCTCGTACGGGAAAAGGGAAGGTTAGATCTTGCGGGCCTCTTCTTCATGACCATGGGACTGGGTGCGCTGCAGATCATGCTGGAAAAGGGCGAACAGAAAGACTGGTTCGCTTCCAACTTTATCATCTCCCTTGCCGTCATTTCGTGTGCAGGCCTTCTGATGTTTCTCTGGCGTGAGCTCACGACGGATTCTCCTGCGGTCAACTTGAGGATCTTGAAGGATATTAATTTCTCCTCGGCGACCTTTCTCGGCGGCATCCTCGGGATGGCCCTTATGGGAAGCCTCTTTCTGCTCCCGCTCCTCCTCCAGCAGCTTCTTAATTACACTGCCTTCATATCGGGCCTTGCGCTGCTTCCGCGGAGCATTGCCATGGGCATTTCGATGCCGGCTGGCGGGAGGCTCTACAACAAGTTCGGGCCGAGGGTGCTGATCGGGGTAGGGCTGTTTATCAATGCCGTCTCATTCTACCAGTTCTCGCGCCTCTCACTCGATGTGGGGTATTGGGACATATTCCTTCCCCAGTTTCTGCAGGGAATCGGGTTCGGACTTATCTTTGTCTCTCTGAGCACGGCGGCGCTGTCCACCATAGAGAACCGTCTCATGACCCAGGCTACGGGCCTGTACAATGTGGTCAGGCAGGTATTCGGCAGTGTGGGTATTGCCTTGTCAGCCACCCTCCTGACCCAGGGAGAAAACTGGAACAGGGCGGCGATTGTGAAAGATGTAACCATCTTTAGAGACAACACTGCAAATTCACTTCATGCGGCATGGTCATACCTGGTATCACAGGGCATTGATCCTTCTGTTGCAAAGAACACGGCACTGAAGATGATCGAGGGAATGGTTACGAGGCAGTCGAGCATGCTTTCCTATAATCATGTATTTTTTCTCATTGCGGTGCTTTTCCTGTCCTCGATACCCTTGATCATCCTCATAAGGGACGTGCGGATGAGGGCGGAAAAGGATGTTGTTGATTGATGTGATGGGAAGGAGCAACCCATGAACGAGAAGGAACGTACGGTTATTACCCTATCTAGACAGATGGGAAGCGGTGGTACGTACATAGGGTACCTGCTGGCGAAAGAGCTCGGTTACAAATACATCGACCGGGAGATCCTGCGACAGGCAGCTAAACACCTGAAGACAGAAGCCACCTGGCTGGAAAACTACGATGAAAGATCATCCGGTCTCCTTGCGAATGTCTTACGGGGGTTTTCGCTGGGGACGCCGGAGACTTCTCTGGTGTCACCGCAAAGCAGGCCTGTTTACGACCGGGAGCTGTTCACCCTGGAATGCTCCATAATGAACGATGTCGCCGACCGGTATAATGCGGTCATCATCGGCCGGGGCGGGTTTTATGCCCTGCGAAACCGGCCGGGGGTGCTCCGTGTGTTCATCCATGCACCTCTGGAGTTTCGCATCAAACGGTTCATGCAGGTGAAGAAGGGTGTGAGCAGAGAGGAAGCCCGATCGGAGATTGAGGAGTCGGACAAGAGAAAGGCCAAATTCATAAAGGATATGGTCGGCATCAACTGGACCGATTCCCTGAATTATCATATGTGTATAGATGCAAGCAGGGTCGGAATCCAATCGAGCGTGGAGATGATCACAAAACTCATGAAAGAGAATACAATCTGAGAAAATTATATTGATTATTGTTGGAAATTAGGGGCGCATTTCTAAATCTGAAGATGGTGCTTGCTTATGAACTTGCTATCCTGCCTGGATCAGTATGCCCAATAGGGACCAGTGCCGGCCGGAGTGTCTTTGTCCTCAATCGCCGTGTACACATCCCGCCCATAGAAGAAGGGAAGCCCCCACTCAAAGCTGGAAAGACTCGAATCTTGAGTGGTGCTGTCAGAAGGAAAGTTGAGGTTGTTGGGTCCGGCCCAATCGCTGAATGCTAAGTAATTGACGGTACTAGGGCTTTTAAACATCTCTTCTGCATTTCCTATGCTGAATTCAACCGTGCTTTGGGTTCCATTCGCACCCTGGTTGGTGGCACTCAGATGCAGTGTCGTCGGAGGACAGTAGTAACTCGAATAGTTGCTGTCGGAGCACACCGGTATTGCAGGATCGGGGAAATAATAGCCGTTAGTGCCGCTGTCGATAAAGCTGTAGGGCAAAGACTGATTATTATAAAAAGTGGTCATGTTCGGGTATTGGTTAAGTGTGAGTACGGTTACGCTGCCCAGGCCATTATTTGCCTGAGTACCGATGCCGAAGACTATTACACCCTTCACGCCGACTTCCGTCGGCGAGACAGGCGGCAGTTTAACGATTACCCCGTTGTTGTCCACAGGGAATAACCCCACCGGATTCTGCACCTGCTGCGAAAGATTTACAAAGGCGGGTCTGCATCCCGAGGCCGCCGAGCAAACGTAATAAACGCCTGTAGGGGGTGATCCACCGAGAACGGGGACGCAAGCCGAGCCACAGTCTTGCTGGAATGGACCTACTCCCAATATGCCGTTGGCACCCAAGTCCTGCAGGTCGTCCTCTTCGGAGCCGCCGCCACTCGAACAATCGGACGGGATCGTGAATAAATTGTGTTCGAGCACATGAATCGGTATCGAGCTTGCCGTTTCTCCTGCCAGCTTCACATCAGCAATACGAACGGATCCCCAGACATAAGATCCATCTGCGAATTTGGTACACTCACATAGCTGATTATCACCGGATGTTTGCACAGGAAGAGCAAGGGTAAGAGCGCCGCCGCCTTGGGAAGAAAGCAGTCTTAATCCGTATGAACCGGTGTCGACCAGGACCCCGCCGATCGTCTGGCAATTGGATGTTCCGGGTATGCACACCGTAACACTGGTAAATGCTGCATTAATATAGACAGGGGCGGAGGGCATAGATGCAGTCGGACCTCCATCAACCGCAATCGGCAGCACATTTTGACCTGAGGGAAGAACAGTCTGTGTCGAGTTGGATGAACTACCACCTCCTCCACCCCCACATCCGTTGCATATCACCCATGCCCCCACCAGGACGGTTATCAGTAAGCTCCGCGGTCCGCTCACCATCATTTTATGTCCTCAATATTAACTCCCTGCGGCACCATCTCAGGGATATATGCCTTGCCGAAATACGCCCGCATATGCCCGCCGGTTTGCACGACCAGCCCAGGCTGTCGGATCAGGAGAGGCCCGCGAATATGTTGCTGATTGCTTTTGCGTGTTTGAGCGGCTTTTGAGTACTGCTCGAAGTAATGACCGAAGAGTTCATGCAGGTTCGGCATAAACGGGCCTTGCCATACTACCGCAAAAACCTTTCCATTCGGTGCACTGTATTCCTTCACCATAGTGCCGTTTGGTGAAAGAATCTCGTGAACGGTATATGCCTCGGAATGCGTTGATCGAAGCGCGGCTTTCATGCGTGCTCTATCTGCATGAACCGATGTTACATCACCACCCAGGACCGCTAATGCTGATAAAGGGTAGGCAAGAACGCCAAGTAAAACGGCCGAGAGTATTACCTTCAATTTGCCGGAACGGATTTTTTGATGAAAAGTGATGCTCATGGGACCTCGTTTTTTATGGCATGGGGAACACGGGCTTGAAACCCTTCCTGGCAATATCGGAGGGCCACACGGTGACTCGTTCCATTGTGCCCTTGATCTTGCGGAACTGTACCATGACGAATCGGGCGTTCTTGTTCTGGCCGCTTCTATCAAACTCCACGCAGTCATACGGGAGGATATCTATTCCTTTTTTACCTTTCCCCCTGCATAGGTTTGTATCTGAAAGGGCGCTTCTTATTTTTTGGGGGTTGTCGGACCCTGCTCGTTCCAGGGCATCGGCTATCACATAGACGGAAGCAAAGGCGTCCACGGTCTCGGCAGTGAAATCAGAACCGTATTTTTTCTTGTAATCGACTCTCAACTCTTCAATGCCCGGCCTGTTTATATCCGGCTCCCACTCCGAGACATCGAAGATATACTCACAGTTCCTGCCGGCCCCCTTCATGAATGCCTGAGAAGCATGACCTGCGCCCGTCGCAATGATGGCCTTTGCCTTGACGTTGAGCACTGCCATGCTTTTAGCGAGTAGGACTGCATCAGAGGTCATGGAAGCCAGCATGATCACATCAGGCTGTGCGTTTTTGATCTTAACGACAGTTTCTATGAGATCGGCGGAGGTGCTTGCATAGGGTTCTGCGAGGACAACTTTATAGCCGAACTGTCCGACAAGTTTCGTCCACTGGTCTTTCATGGCGGTTCCCCATCCGCCGCTTTCGTAGACAAAGGCACAAGTTCCTATCTTTGTTTTTGATGCCTTACTCATCTCTTCGAGGAACCTGAACTGGTCCCGGTTTCTCCAGCTGTCTTTTGCGGCTATACGGAAGGTGTATTTAAAATCCCGTTCCGTAATGGTGTCCCTGACGGAGACCGGAACGATATAAGGTATTCCCGACTGTTCCGCTGTCTGGGTGGTGGGATAGGTAACCGCGGAGTTCCAGGCCCCAGAGATAATGCTTACCTTGTCCGTCTTGATGAGCTTCTCCGCAGCGGTCACACCGAAGGCCGGTTCACCCCGGCTGTTTTCCCAGACATTCACGAGCTTGACACCGCCCAGGGATTTGATGCCACCTGCAGCATTGATATAACCCGTGGCAAGCTCACAGGCCTTCTGGTTCTGGATACCTGCCTGGGAAGCCGGACCGGTGAGGGGTAGAATATAGCCCACCTTGACTTCCGTGATCTTCTTGGCCTGTACGGTAGCGCATGAAATAAAGAACAGCATGCAGGCCATTGAAACGAACACGGTGCGAACAAGGGCCGTATGACTCAAAGGGTGTTTGCCCATTTAATTCTCTCCCCTCGTCTTCGTTGCATTGTAGCCGGTTTGTATCATATCCTGAGCAAACCCACATCAACCACTTCTTAACGAGAATCACAGCATGCCGGGCGAATGCAGGATATAGCGGTCCCAGGCACCGAAGCGGCGTGAAGAAAGGAGCAGGTAGGGCATGCTGATGGTAAATCCCATGGAAAAAGCGACCCCTAAGGCGGTCCTGTTGGACCCGGGAACCAGCATGGCGAGCTCAGGAGATCTTTCTCCGGCGATTCCTATGAAGGCTTTCAGAACATCTTTGTAGGGTGCATCCTGCAAGGCGGCGATGGGCCCGATACGGCCATCCGGCCAGAGATAGCCATAGGCGACAGGTGTTTCCCTGTACCTGAGGAGATAGCCCGAAGCCCCCTTGCCCTCTTGGAAAAACCGGTGGTGCCCTGGTCTGGGCATACCCAGGACATCCTTGTCTATGAGATCCAGGTTTTCATGCTGCCCCTGAGATTTGCCCAAGACCTCCGGAGAAGCTCCGGGAGACG
>DATKLV010000178.1:0-11958 GCA_035542255.1 Desulfomonilia bacterium
TGTCGATCCCCTGCTTGTTGGTGATCATGCAGCCGAGGCCGTAAACCGTATCCGTAGGATAGACGATGATCCCACCCTTTTTCAAAATATCCGCCACCTGGGACACAGCCCGGGGCTTGGGTCTGAACGGATCAATCTCGATCCGCATGGATGTTCCCCTTCACGCACAGACTCTTCATATCGACATTCCCCAATGATGCAAATAGTGAATATTTAATGGTGGGTATATCATTTTCAATCCGTTTGATATAGTCCCTAATAAGCTCGCGCTTACTGTCTTTTCTGATGAGGCAGCGGTTTCTCGCCGGCTCTATCTCCAGATAAGGGAAATAGGCATTGATTAGCTCGGATGTGCAGTATGCAAGGGGCCTTATCACCCGGTTCCTGCCGTTATCCGAAACCCTGGCCGGCGACATGCCCCCCAGCTGGCCGGTATAGAAACAGCGCAGGAGAAAGGTCTCGATGATGTCGTCCAGGTGGTGGCCCAGAGCAATGGATGAAGCCCCCATCTCCTCGGCCAGGGCATAGAGCCTGCCCCTCCTCAGCCTGGAGCACAGCGCACAGGGACTCTTCTCCGGGTCGGCTATCAGCTCCATGATCTGTGCTATCTCACTGTCATGCACTGAGACTTCATATCCCAGATTATCGTGGATCCACAGCAGGACCCTCTCGATATCATCATCGAAACCCGATCTCAGATAGACCGGCATAATCTCGAATTCAACAGGCGCAGCTTCCTTCAGGGCCAGGAGGATCTTCATCATGACCAGGGAGTCCTTCCCCCCGGACACTGCGACGAGCACCCTGTCGCCGGACTCGATCATCCGGTAGTCCTCTATGGCCCGGCCTACCTTTTTCCGTAGCTGTCTCTCAAGAAATCGTTTGGAAGTATGTCGCACAGGGCATGTTTAGCACAAGCAAGTTGTAATAGGCCATATTTATGTACCCAGTCAGGACGAGACCGATTCATTTCGTTTGATCCCAAAGCTCAGGTGACGGTCGGTCAAAGTGATTATAAGCATATCAGCAAAGGGTCTCAGATTCTTCGTCGCCTGCGGCTCCCCAGAATGACAGTAACTCTCAATAATTACTGTTATTCTGAATGAAGTGAAGAATCTCTTTTTGTTGCTACCTATCCAACCATGATGAGACCGATTCCAGCGCCTTTTCCACCGAATCGAAAAAGACATGGTCGGCTCTGCCTTTCATCCAGGTGATCTGGCGTTTGGCATACCTCCTCGTGTCCCGCTGGATAAGACGAACAGCCTCATCAAGGGTTTTCTCGGAGTTCAGGTGGGAGATGACATGTTTGTAGGCAAGCGCCTGCATGGAGCGCAGGCCGGGGCCATAGCCCATGTCCAGGAGTCTCCTGGTTTCATCCAGCAGGCCATGCTCAACCATCTTCATGGTCCTTTCGTCGATATTCCTGAAAAGGAGGTCCCGTTCCGGCATGATGCTGGCGATCTTCGTATGATAGAAGGGCTTGTGGAAACCATGCCCCGCATGGACGCTGCTTGTCTTGTAACCGGTCAGGAAGATGATCTCCAGCGAGCGTATGATCCGCACCGCATCGTTCTTCCTGATGACTGACGCCGCGTCAGGGTCCAGCCTCTGCAGCATGGATTCGAGATATGCCATGCCTCTGCGCGCAATGATCGACCTGAGCGCTTTGCGCACATGCTCTGCACGGGCCGGAGCCGGTGCGAGGCCATAGATGAGGGCTTTGATGTAAAGTCCGGTCCCGCCAGCCACAACCGGTATTTTCCCCCTGGCCTTCACCTCACGTATCTTCTCCTGCGCCAGGGCCGTAAACATGGCTGCATGGAACTCTTCATCCGGATCAACCACGTCTATGAGGTGGTGGGGGAGGGAGGCGAGCTGTTCAGGGTACGGCTTGGCCGTGGCTATGTCCATATGGCGATAGACCTGCATGGAATCGGCGGAGATAACCTCGATATCGTGGTTCCTGGACAGCTCGAACACCAGCCTTGTCTTTCCCGAAGCGGTCGGGCCCGTGATGACGATCAGGCCCTCCGGCCGAGCCATCTCTCGATCTCCTCCAGGGTGATCTTACGGAACAAAGGCCTTCCGTGCGGGCAGGTAAGGGGAGAACCGGCATTGTCGAGTTCTTTCAACAAGCTTGAAGCCTCGGCAATGGTGAGGGCCTTGCCCGCCCGTACACTGGCATGGCAGGCCACGGTTGCGATCATATCCCTGAAATGGTCGGTGCCTACCCTTACTGCATGGAGATCGCCTTCCATCAACGCATGGATCAATCCATATACAGCGCCTTTGATATCGGCCTCGCTCAGCGGTTGCGGCACCGCCCTTACGGCTATCGATGTGCCTCCGAACGGCTCGAAGTCGATCCCAATGGCCGTGATCCGCTCTGCAGCCTCTTCAAAGGCATTGAACTCCGCAGGACTCAGGTCGAGGACGATGGGGCTCAAAACAAGCTGGGTGCTCATGGGCCCTGATGTATGAAGGGCCATGAGCCGCTCGAAGGTGATCCGCTCGTGGGCTGCATGCTGGTCGAGGATGTACAGCGAGGTGTCATCCTGGAGGAGGATGTAAGTCGCATGCAGGGTCCCGATGATGCCCTTGTCGGAATAGGAGAATGCAGCACGCTCTTGACGGGGAGTATCGTCAAAGAGTTTGCACGCCTGCATCCGGGAGGTAGCCCTGGGGCCGTAAACCGCTGAAACGCACTCGTGTGCCTCAAGCGGAGGGTACCCCTCTCTGTCAGCGAGAGGGGCCGATGGCGACATTGCAATCCCTGAATAATCCTCTCCGGATATTCTCCCCGGTACCAGAGTCTCCCTGATAGTCGACGCCACCATGCCGAACACTGCAGAGGCATGCCTGAACCTCACCTCGGACTTGGCAGGGTGCACGTTCACATCGACCTCGGCGGGGTCAATATCCACGAAAAGCGCTGCAATCGGATACCTGCCCTTCATGAGCATGCCGCTGTAGCCTTCCAGTACAGCGGAACCCAGCAGCACATCCTTGACAGAGCGTTTGTTCACATATGCATGGATGCCGGACCTGTTCTGCCTTGTCTCGTTCGGAGGCCCCATAAGACCGTGCACTCTAAGCCCGGGCGTCTCTCTCCTGAACCGGATAAGACTGCCTGCCTGCTTTGTGCCGAGGACTGCGGCCGCACGATCATCCAGGCTTGACCGGGCAGGCAAACTGATAATTTCCCGCTCATTGATCTCAAGGGCGAATCGGATCTGCGGATATGCCAGGGCATAGCGTGATACGCAATCTATGACATTTCTCTGCTCCGTGGCTGCGGTCTTGAGAAACTTTCTTCGCGCAGGGGTGTTGAAGAACAGGTCGGCGACCTCGACGATCGTGCCGGGGGGCATGCCCTTCTTGGTGCGTTTCGTTACGGAACCCGCTTCAATATCGAGGGAATATCCGTGCGGTGATGCCTCCTGTCTGGTGGAGATCACGGCCCTGCTCACCGACAGGATGCTCGGCAGGGCCTCTCCTCGAAAGCCCAGCGTGCTGATGGCGAACAAGTCGTCCACTGTACTGATCTTGCTCGTTGCGTGGCGCTGGATGGCTAGATCGAGCTCTTCTTCATCCATGCCGGCACCATCATCAGAAACCCGGATGAGCTCCAGCCCGTTGCCGGCCATCTCCACGGAGATATTCTCTGCACCGGCATCAATGGCATTCTCGACAAGCTCCTTTACCACGGAGGCAGGGCGCTCGATGACTTCACCAGCAGCAATCTGGTTGATGAGGTCCTGAGATAAGATCCTTACAGCACTCATTTCAAGGGGATAATTACATGAATGGCCCGCAGGGTACAAGGTTCATTGCATGATATTTCATGCCCTTTTTCATGATTCTCCATCCTTCAGTTATCATTGGGACATTTTTAAGACAGTTCTTGAGGATGGCATCATGCATCTGCTGTGAGAAAAGATACCATGCAATTAATAATCATGATCCTCGCCCTGATCGTGCTTGTCTACGGGAGGAGGCTGTTCTGGCTCTTTGTTATCATTTCAGGCTTCTTCGTAGGCGTAGAGTTGTCTGTACAAGGCATGTCCTGCCGATATCTCGGTCGCCCTATTGTTCCTGCTTGATTTATCCTCCCGATAATGGCATTGGTTAAAAATTATTTTCTGATCATTGAATGCAATTGAGGTTAAATGCAATGCATTTAAGAGAGAATATACTTATGAAGGAGAAGTTTATTTATGACTAAGGAAACAGAACCGCGTAAGGTTGAAAAGAAGGGTTCCTGGCTCACCTATCGTCCTGACATTAAGGTATTCGATTGTACCATCCGTGACGGCGGGCTGGTGAACAACTCCCGCTTCGAGGATGACTTTATTAAAGCCGTATACCAGGCCTGTGTGGATGCCGGAATCGATTATATGGAAATGGGCTATAAGGGTTCCAAGAAGATATATTCACCCCAGGAATTCGGTATGTGGAAGTTCTGTGACGAAGATGACATCCGCCGTATCATCGGAGACAATCCCACGGACTTGAAGATTTCGGCAATGGCCGATGCAGAGCGGACCGATTATCATACGGATATTCTCCCCAAGGATCAGAGTCCACTTGATATGATCAGGGTAGCCACCTATATTCATCAGATCCCCACTGCTGTGGATATGATCAAGGCCATCCACGACAAAGGGTATGAGACCACGCTCAATTTAATGGCCATTTCGGTGGTGCCTGAGCATGAATTGGACGAGGCCTTGGAAATGCTGGTGCAAACCGAGGTCAATGTTATCTACTTGGTTGACAGTTATGGTGCCCTCTATTCAGAAGATGTACAGGCTTTGACCCGTAAATATCTTGGCTATGCCTATGCAGGAGGGAAGCAGGTCGGCATTCACACACACAATAATCAGCAGCTCGCTTACGCCAACACAATTGAAGCACTTATCCTGGGTGCCAGTTACCTGGATGCCACCATGGCGGGATTCGGGCGTGGAGCCGGAAATTGCCCTATAGAATTATTGTTGGGTTTCCTTAAAAATCCTAAATTTCACGTCCGGCCAATACTGAAATGCATCCAGGAAAAAATCATGCCGTTACGGGAAAAAATATCGTGGGGGTTCGATATCCCTTACATGATTACCGGCCAGCTGAATATTCATCCCCGATCGGCCATATCCTTCCTGAATGGCCACAACTGCAAAGACTACGTGAGTTTCTACGACGCGGCTATAGAAGAAGAGTAATCATAGGAAAGGGGTCTTGCCGAGCTGTTACCGATCCATGAGTTCCATTTTTCAGCACTGACCCTCCTCTGCCGGGGCTGCTCAATCATCCCCCCAGATTGACTCCTATGAGGCGACCCACACCAAAGGTCACAGCTGCAGCGGCCAGGCCGAAAGCCACCTGACGCATTCCCGAGGCAAATGCATTGCGGCCTGTCATCAAGGTGATGGCCGCTCCGATGATGAACAGGCCGAATGCACTCGCAGCAGCACTGCAAGCGATCCCGATAAAACCGGTGAAGAAGAGGTAGGGGATCACCGGGATGACGGCGCCGAAGGCGAACAGGAAGAACGAGGTGATGGCGGCCACCCAGGCAGACCCGCCGAGCTCCTGCGGGTCGATTCCCAATTCCTCACGGGTAAGGGTATCAAGCGCTGTCTGCTTGTCCGACAATAGCTGCCGGGCCATATTGCTTGCTTCTTCCGGGGCAATGCCCTTGGCCTGGTAGATGAGTCCCAGCTCTTCCATCTCTTCCTCGGGATTCTCTTCCAACTCCTGCTTCTCAATACCTATCTGGTGATGGAAGAGCTCTCGCGAACTCTGGACGGACAACCATTCGCCGAGCGCCATAGAAAGGGCACCGGCAAGGAGGCCTGCAAACCCGGTAAGCAGGATCCCGTGCGATCCCACTCCGGCTCCCGCCACACCCATGACCAGGCTGAACACCGATACCAGCCCGTCGTTTGCGCCCAGCACACCGGCGCGCAATGCATTGCCGCCTGCAGCACGATGACGACCCTCGAAACGTGCCACCGCACTGCCTTCAAGACCCTGTGCGTTCTTTGCCAGATACCGGAAAACCCGTGCATGGGAGCGTTCATGTGCAGACATTTCAGCGGCTTCGGGTTCCGGCTGATTGTCATAGTCGGACTCAGCCCTCTGCTCGATCCCGGTTATGGTGGGGAGAACGAATGAAGTTCCGAACCTTTTTGCAAGCCAACACAGTGTTCGGGTGCGCCAGCGGGGCCGGAAATCGGGCACCTGTGCTCCTGCCTGGCGCAGCTTGGCCTCCCAGGTGGATGCATGGTTTGCCTCCGTCTCGGAAAGCTTCTGATAGACCACAGCCAGGTCAGGGTTCTGCTCGTGCGCTGCAAGGCACTCATAGAGTGTCATTGCCTCACACTCATTGAGAAAATTGTCCCTGTATCGCTTGATGTCTTCCTGCTTGTTCATAGATTCATCTCCATAACACACCAATTCCTGTCAGAGAATCATGATGTGAATGCACTGATAAAGTAAAACCATGAGGATGTTTCCGTCAAGGGGAGAACAGTGATCTTGAAATTCAGGTAAGCATCCCTATAGAACGAGCGAACGCCTCCGGTGTGATAGGCAGTCATACAGCACTAATTATAGGAGGTGACACTATGACAAACGAATGTACGATAGCCGAAGGACGGGGACGCAGGAGTTATCCTGTATCTCGCGGATGGGAAGTAAACCCGCCGAGATCTTTTGAAGGTATGAGTGAGATTCTCAGTGATTTCTTTAGTGGGTATAACCAGTACAGCCTCTGGCCGTTTTCAGAGATGGATGTCATCAGCCCTTTCACCCCACAGGTTGAGATAGCAGAGGATAACTACAACATCATGGTAAATGCTGACCTTCCAGGCCTCGATGCAAAGGATATCGAGATTAGTATGACTGGCGATACCCTAACCATCAAAGGCATAAAAAGGTGGGAACTCGAGGAAAAGGAGGAAGAAATCCACTGCACTGAACGCTCTTACGGATCGTTCGCACGGGTGCTCCATATCCCCAAACATGTTGATCAGGAACGGGTTGTAGCCAACTACAGCAACGGGGTCCTCAACATCACCATGCCGAAGCTCGAGAGTGGGAAAGGGGCTTCCAGGAGGATACAGGTAAGGAGTCATTGAAAGCAATAAACGGAAGGCGATGCAGGGGAGGTTTAAAAAGCCTCCTCTCATCAATTCCGGCCCACTGAGTTCTGGAATATAGGTGTGTCCCGATAAAAACTCAATTCTGCAAGACACAGGAGTTCAAACTCAGTTACGGTTGACTTGTGTTTGTCTTTGCTTAAATTAGTGTCAGTTGATTGGTGCATAAGAAAGTATCCTTCTGGAGGTAAAAACAATGAAAAAGTTTAAGATTATCGCGGTAATCTTGTTAGGGGCGTTCCTGGTGTCTGCTGCCTATGCAGGTGATTTTAAGCTCAAGAGCCCTGAGCTAAATCAAGGCAAAAGACTCAACATGGAACAGGTTTTTTCGAGTTTCGGCTGCTCGGGAAAGAATATTTCACCTGCACTCACCTGGGAAGGGGCTCCAAAAAACACCAAAAGTTTTGCAGTAACTGTCTACGATCCTGATGCACCTACCGGCAGCGGATGGTGGCATTGGGTCATCTACAATATACCGGCGAATGTCTCCGAACTGGCCAAGAATGCCGGCGATCCGCCATCAGGACTGGCCCCTCAGGGATGCATACAGAGCAGAACTGATTTCGGTACACCCGGTTACGGCGGTGCATGCCCACCGACAGGAGATAAACCGCACCGCTATCAGTTCACCGTGTATGCACTGGATATCGATAAACTTCCGCTTGATGCTAATGCTTCAGGTGCCATGGTGGGCTTCTACTTACATCAACATACGCTGGCAAAAGCAAACATAACTGTTTACTTTTCCCGATAGGTCATATCTGATAATGAGTATGCTACTCTAAAGGTGAAGTCGGATTCCATTCGCCCTGCAAAGGCTTGTGGATTTAATTCACCGAGACAATCTCCGTCGATGAAGGGAGAGTTGAATGGCTGCCGGTAGGGGCAAATGGTGGGTATTCATTGTCTCCACAGCAATCATTGCGCTTATCCTCTGCGGAATTATCGGGTTCAGGATTGCAGTAGGGACATTGAAAAGAAAGGCTGTAGAGGCCTTGGGCCCTGACAGTGAGATCAGCGAAATCCGGGTAGGGTGGTCCGGCGTCGTTATAGATGGGCTGCGTATCAAAGGGGGGAGTGACTGGCCGGCGAATGACACACTGCGGGCTGAACGCGTCACCTTGGTTCCCAGCCTTTGGAGTATCCTGTCCAGGCATTATCGGGTCCATTCCATCACTATTTTAAATCCCTACCTGTCGCTCTATCGGACCAAGGGTGGCAAGCTTCTGGCGGTTCCCAGCCTGCTGTCCGAACACACCCGCGTGGAAACTCCTTCAGTACCCGTTTCGAACCCCATCATTGTTACGATCGGGCACATTATCTTGCAGGATGGGGTTGTGGAGTTCTACGATGCATCGGTCAAGAAGCATCCATTAAAGGTCCGGCTTGAACAGATCCAGGCAAATCTCAATGACATCATTGTCCCCACGTTTAAGGAAAGAAGTACCTTCACCATCACGGGGTTGGCAAAAGGCATTCATCAGGACGGCAGGGTCGACATCTCAGGTTGGGCCCAAATGTCCTCGAAAGACTCATCGGTCAAGCTTCAACTGAGATCGGTTGATCTGACAGCCATCCAGCCATACCTCATCAAGGCAAGTGATACTGCGGTGCGGCAGGGCACACTCGATCTTGACCTGCAATCGGATATACGCGATAATCATATGAAAGCACCGGGAAAGATCACTATAACAGACCTGAAACTCGCACCAGGCAAAGGTGTAATGAGCACATTCATGGGTGTACCGAGGGATGCCGTGCTCGCATTCCTGAAAGATAAAGGGAACAGGATCTCTTTGAGCTTCGTGCTGGAAGGAGACGTCGACAACCCCAAGTTCTCCCTCAATGAAACCATCTCCGAGAGATTGGCCGTGTCCATGGCGGATTTCTTAAAAGTGAGTATAGGCGGGGTTGCAGAGGGTGCCGCTTCCTTGGGGGAGAAGGGAGTTGAGGCGGCTACCGGGGTGGCAAAGGGAGTGGGCAACACTGTTCTGGATCTATTCGGAAGTCAAAAGAAACACTAGGCCACTGACTGGTAACACCCTTTTGTCAAGTTAGGTTCATGAAACGCCAGTGTATTTTCGGAAGGTGGTGGGTATGCATCAGATCGAATGGAAAGACGAATATTTAACCGATGTTGATGAAATCGATTTACAGCACAAATCATTTGTAAAACTGATCAACCGTCTCAATATCGTCCATGATTTCAACAACAAGAAGGCAATCGCAATCCGCATCCTATCCGAAATTGAAAAGTATGCGCAATACCATTTTATAAGTGAAGAGAACATCATGTTCCTGACCAGGTATCCTGCAATCGATCGTCAGCAGCAGGCCCATGCAGCACTACTGGATGAATTCATACACCGGGTACAAAGCTACATGAACGACAAGGGAACCATAGAAGACATCATCATATTCCTGGAGGCATGGTTTGTACGGCATACGGTTGAAGAAGATAAAAAAATCGGTACCTATATAAAGGATACAAAGAAAAAGCATACAGGGAGTTAATCATGGACTTCAAGGGCTCGAAACCCCGCAAACCAGGGGCTGCCAAGTTAACCAAGGAAGAGATGGATAAGATCGTGGCAAAGGCACGTCAGGCCAATGCGGAGCGTATGAAGGGCTACCGCGAGCAGTCACTGAAGATCCATCCCTGGGTCTGCGCTCGCTGCGGCAGGCATTTTACTCTCAAGAATCTCCACCTGCTCACTGTCCACCACAAGGACCACAACCATGACAACAATCCTCCTGACGGAAGCAACTGGGAGAATCTGTGTGTATACTGCCATGACAACGAGCACGGTAGATATAACGATGAAGGTGATGGCCCGGAGCAAATGGATGACCATACCGAAACTATGACGCACAACCCGTTTGCCAAACTTGCTGATATGCTGAAGGATAAAAAGAAATGAAGAATAAGATGAAGGTGCTTGTACTCCTGGGCAGCCCGAGGAAGAAGGGAAACAGTGCCGCCCTGGCTGAACAGATAACCAAAGGAGCCAGGATCTCAGGGGCGAAGGTGGAGACGATCCATCTCCATGGTATGAACATCAAACCCTGCAAATCCTGCTATGCATGCCAGAAACCGAACAGCAAGGGGTGCTCCATAAATGATGACATGCAGAAGATCTACTCTCAGATGCTTGAGTCACAGGCCTGGGTGATTGCGAGCCCGGTGTACTGGTTCACCATGTCCGCTCAGATGAAACTGTGGATGGATCGCTGTTTTGCTTTTCCCGCATATGGGGTTAATCCGTTTTCAGGAAAACGAATTGCTATTGCCATGAGTTATGGAGGGGAAGACCCGTTCGACTCCGGATGTGTCAATGCCCTGAGGACTTTTCAGGATGCCTTTGGTTTTGTAAAATCAACGATTGTCGGCATGGTGTACGGCAGTGCCATGGAGGAAGGCGAGATCAAACTGAACAAGGCACTGATGGAATCGGCCTATGAGCTGGGGCAAAAGCTGGTGAATGAGGCCGATGAACCCGCATGACCGGCGGGTGGAAAGATGCCTTTATCATCTGACACAATCCGCTCGATCTCGTTTATAATCAAATTATTACGAGATTGCTCGGTCGATATACTCCCTCGCAATGACTGTGCGACACAGTCTCTGAAAGGCGGGGAGGGGATTATTCGGCTGAGGCCTTCAGGATTACACTTTCAATCATTTTCCAGTTGTTCTGGTAAAGCATGTAACGCGGCAGCTCTAACGGGTCTTTGTTCAAGCTCATGGGCGAGAGCAGCGTCCCCCAGGTGATGGTGAAAGCATACGAATAACCTGCATCTTTCAGAGTCCTTTTCGTGATGTCAGATCGGACCCCATTAGGGTAGACAAAAATCGAAACTTTTTTATGAAGCTTCTCTTCAAGTAACTTTTTCGAGGAATAGATCTCACGGTCAAAGGAGGTCTTGTCTTTGAGGTAAAGCTTATCATTCATGAGGAGGTGGTAGTATCCATGGCTGGCGATATCGCAGCCATCCTGTGAAAGTTCGTTAAGCTGATCCCAGGTAAGTGCATAGGACTTCTTCCCTATGATGCTCGGATAGATGGCAAGTATGGGTATGATATGGAGAGGTTTGAAGATATCGTGATAGGCCTTGAAAACGCTTTCATTTCCGTCGTCGATGACTATGAGGATATTCTGTGTTCCCGTTAAGGTGCCTTTGAGAATATCCGCGAACGAGGCAAAATGAAACCCCTTATTCTTAAAGAAGTCCATCTGTGCTCTTAGATCCTGCAAAGAAACATCGCCTGCAAAGTGCTTGTTGCCGAGAAAGGAATGGTAGCAGAGGACAAAGGCCTTCTGGTCTGCTGCGGATACATCTCTCCAACCAGGATAAAAAAAGAAGGACAACAGTACCAGAGTAAACGTGGTGTATGTGATAATCTTGGCTCTCATCATATTTCCCCTGTCTATGATGTCTTATGCCCCTCAGTAGTTCATGAGCCCTTGTCGCTGTAGGCTAAGTTTGAATTTGTGACATATACGTTAATGCCGTTGATGATGCCGTTGATTATCCTGTTCTGATATTCTTTCTTCTGCAAGAGCTTGCATTCGCAGGGGTTGGTGATAAACCCCACCTCTATGAGTATAGAGGGCATCTGCGCCCCCATAAGGACATAGAAAGGTGCCTGTTTAACACCGAGATTTTTATAGGAATGACCGGATTTACCCAGTGAAGTGATTATGGATTTCTGGATGAAACTGGCAAACCTCGATGATTCATTAATCTTGGCATTCAATGTAAGGTCTTTAATAATAAACTGGAGATCGCTCAT
>DATKLV010000179.1:0-7064 GCA_035542255.1 Desulfomonilia bacterium
TGCCCGGTACGCGCCATCGAGCTCGGGGTTCACCGCAAACGGACTCTCGAGATACCTGCCGGCCTCAACACGAAACCCGGCAATATATTTCAGGTCTACCAAGGGATAGATCAGATCGCAGACACTACACACGCCTGCACAGGATGCGGCATGTGCACCTATGTATGTCCCAACAGCGCCATATTTGCGGCCCGCAGTGAAGAGATAGACAAGCTCAGGTTCCATAACAACAAGGGCGGAGAACCCAGGAGGCGCGGCGGCAGAAGGAATGACCCGGGAAGCATCCTTGACCGGATAAAGTTCATCAGGATATCCATGCTCACCGATCCTGCACTGGATGCCGGGCGGCATGAATTCGAGCTGAGAACCCTGCTCGGAAGGATACTTCCGCCTGAGGAAATCATCAGGGCATCTACTGAGAATATCTGGATTCCTCCCATAAGAGAGATCTATCCGCTGATCATTGGCAGCATGTCATTCGGTGCGCTTTCGCCCAATATGTGGGAAGGACTACAGATGGGTGTGGCATATCTGAACGAGGAACTCGGCATGCCCGTCAGGATGTGCACCGGCGAAGGCGGTTGTCCTCCAAGGCTTCTCAAATCGCGGTTCATCAAGTATGTAATCCTACAGATCGCCAGCGGTTATTTCGGCTGGGACGAGATCCTGCACGCGCTGCCGGAGATGAAAGAAGACCCGTGCGCCATCGAAATCAAGTACGGTCAGGGCGCAAAACCCGGCGACGGCGGCCTGCTCATGTGGTATAAGGTGAACAAGCTTATCGCTGCCATACGCGGAGTTCCGGAAGGGGTAAGCCTGCCGTCTCCGCCCACACATCAGACAAAGTATTCCATCGAGGAGTCCGTGGCAAAGATGATCCAGTCCATGTATATGGCCTGGGGATTCCGGGTTCCTGTGTATCCGAAGATCTCGGCCACGACAACCGCCCTTGCTGTACTGAATAACCTGTCCAGGAATCCCTATGCGGCAGGTCTTGCCATTGACGGCGAGGACGGCGGCACCGGGGCTGCCTACAATGTCTCCATGAACCATATGGGGCATCCCATAGCGAGCAACATCAGAGATGCCTATCTCAATCTGGTCAAGATAGGAAAACAGAATGAGATACCTCTGTTTGCAGGAGGCGGAATAGGCAAGAACGGGAATCTTGCTGCCAACGCTGCGGCTCTCATCATGCTCGGCGCAAGCGGTGTTCAGGTAGGAAAATACATAATGCAGGCTGCAGCCGGGTGTGTAGGCTCAGAAGGCGATCGGTGCAACATCTGCAATATCGGTCTGTGCCCGAAGGGCATAACCTCGCAGGATCCGCGTATCTACCGGAGACTGGATCCTGAGGATGTTGCGCAGCGTCTCGTGGACATTTACTTGAGCTTCGATTCGGAACTTAAAAAGATCCTCGCACCGCTCGGCAGGTCCACTTCTCTGCCCATCGGCATGTCGGATGCCATAGGCATAGACGACCATGACGCTGCGGAGCGACTGGGGATCAGGTATGTTGTGTAGGAATACCATCAGGTGAAGACAACCCGATATAACAAAGGAATTCACACAGGGATAACTAATGGCTCACCACGGTAAGATTGTGATTTCCGGTATGGAAAACGGCAGGAGGGTGCAATCCCGCGTTCTCGAAGAGCAGATCCAGCACGCTGTTCAGACCGGCCTGCTCAATATCGAGGTCAATGCCTATGGTCAGCACGGCATCGGCGGAAGACTCTGGAATAACGATTCCAAGACCGTCAAAGTCGATGTCTATGGGTATGTAGGCCAGCGTGTCGGGTCCATGGGGTCGCCTCATACCACCATAGAGGTTCACGGGCCGGCCTCGGATGATGTGGGATGGCTCAATGCAGGGGCCTGCATCATAGTGCATGGTGATGCCACCAACGGTGTAGCCAATGCCATGGCCCAAGGAAAGATCTATATCGGCGGCGATATCGGTTCCCGCGGCATGACCATGACCAAGAGCAATCCGCGGTTTGCCCCCCCGGAGCTCTGGGTTTTAGGCGGCGTGGGAGATTCCTTTGCCGAGTTCATGGCAGGCGGCATAGCCGTAGTGTGCGGTTACGGATCACAATACCGGAAGAATATCCTGGGCCACAGACCTTGTGTCGGCATGGTGGGCGGTAAGATCTTCTTCAGGGGAACGCAGAAGAGTTTCAGCGAGGCCGATGCCAAGCTTGTCCGTATCTCGGATGATGAATGGGACTGGCTAAAGAGAAACCTCTTGGAATTTCTCAAGTCAATTAATAAGCTAGAGGAATATGATCTCTTTGTTAAGGATCGATCCCTGTGGCAGCTCCTGGCGGCGCGGCTTCCATCTGAGAAGATCGTCTCTAAGAGACCTTCCATGAGTCAATTCCGCAGGGATGTATGGGATAAGGAACTGGGATTGGGCGGGCTCATAGGCGACCTCACCGACATCGAGAGAAGCCCCATCCCTTTGATCACAACCGGGGCCATGCGGAGATTCGTCCCGGTCTGGGAGAACGGGAAGTATCTGCCCCCCTGTCAGGCAAGCTGCCCCACGGGTATTCCGGTCCAGAAGAGATGGGCTCACATCAGAAAAGGAGAGATCGACAAGGCGGTTGACCTCTCTCTCAACTTCACTCCATTCCCAACCACGGTCTGCGGTTACCTGTGCCCGAACCTCTGCATGGAGAACTGCACACGCGGCAGAAACAATATGACCCCCATTGATACGACGCTCCTGGGAAAGGCGAGCATAGACGCAAAAGAGCCGAAGCCGCTGCCGCCGACGGGAAGGAAGGTAGCGATTCTCGGCGGGGGTCCTGCCGGTCTTTCCGTGGCCTGGCAGCTCTGGATGAAGGGTCATGAACCCGTAATCTTTGACCGCTTGGATGATCTCGGCGGTAAGATGCGGAGCGTTATCCCTTTCAGCAGGATTCCAAAAGATGTATTCGAGCACGAGC
Organism: Desulfomonilia bacterium; assembly: GCA_035542255.1. GTDB lineage: Bacteria > Desulfobacterota > Desulfomonilia > UBA1062 > UBA1062 > MWEI01. The sequence goes on from DATKLV010000179.1 coordinate 2,955, forward strand.
TGAAACGCGTCACGGACAAGATAACAAGGGAAAAGCTCGGACCGGAAGGCATCACCGAAGAGCTCTTTCAAGATATCTGTGACCGCTACGATTATGTCGTTATTGCCGTGGGTGCGCAAAATCCCAGAGATCTCAAGATCAAGGGGTACGATAAGACGATCTCGGCGCTTGAGTTTCTGAAACGTGCGAAAGAAGATGACTTTACCGTGGGCAAGCACGTGGTCATCATAGGCGCAGGAAACGTGGGTTGCGATGCGGCCACCGAGGCAAGCCGCCTCGGTGCCACCGACATAACCCTCATCGACATACAGAAGCCGGCATCGTTCGGAAAAGAACGCCAGGCAGCAGAGGCAATCGGTGCGAAATTCAAATGGCCTGTATCGGCAGACGCCATCATCAAGAAGGGTGTCGTGCTTTCGACCGGAGAGGTCATGAATGCCGATACCGTGATATTGTCCATCGGGGATAAGCCCGACCTGAGCTTCCTGCCTGCAACCATAGATACCTTCTCCGGATTCATCAAGGTAAACGGATCGTTCCAGACCTCGGACCCTCAAGTCTTTGCCATCGGCGACAGCGTGAAACTTGGTCTCATCACTGACGCCATCGGAGCAGGAAGGAGGGTCGCCGCTGTCATCGACACGAAGATCAGGGGCCTGGAAGAGGAATACGACCAGCTGCCGGTGATAAATCCCGCACGTGTCAAGCTTGAATACTACGACCCCACGATTAAAATCCTGCCGGATGTACAGACCTGCTCGGTTCAATGCGCATCCTGCGGGGGCTGCCGTGACTGCGGTCTGTGCGAATCCCTGTGCCCCCAGCAGGCCATATCCAGGAGGTCACTTCAGGGCGACGAGTATGAGTATATAGTAGATGATGAGCGCTGCATCGGGTGCGGGTTCTGCGCAGGCGGATGTCCTTGCGGCATCTGGGAGATGAAGGAGAACTACCCTATCGGGTAAATGCTTTACGATTTATCCATTGGGGAAAGTCCATAAAAATCTTAAGAGGAGGGTAGATAGATGTTTAACTGCAAGAGCAGTTCTGATGTTTTGAAGGCGGTAAAGGAACACAAGGTGAGTTTCATCCAGTTTTGGTTCACTGATGTCCTCGGTAAACTCAAGAGCTTCAACATAACGCCCTCCGAGCTCGAAGAAGGACTCGACGAAGGCATGGGCTTCGACGGTTCGTCCATCGAGGGGTTTGCCCGCATCCATGAGAGCGACATGATCGCGAAGCCTGATGTCACGACCTTCCAGCTTGTGCCCTGGAGACCGACGGACAAACCGGTTGCCCGCATGATCTGCGATATCCTTAACCCGGACGGCACCCCGTATGACGGCGACCCGCGCTATGCCCTCAAGAGGGTGGTGAAGAAGGCCTCGGACAAAGGATACACCTGCTACATGGGACCGGAGCTCGAATACTTCTACTTTGCCGATGACAAGTGCCCGGAGATCCTGGATCGTGGCGGCTACTTTGATGGACTCCCCATCGACGCAGGCACTGAGATGCGGAGGGAGACCATCTTTGCGCTCCAGAGCATGGGCTATGGTGTGGAGTACAGCCACCACGAGGTTGCGCCATCCCAGCACGAGATCGACCTGAAGTATGCCGACGCCCTCAGGATGGCCGATATCGTCATGACCTACCGCACGGCAGTCAAAGAGGTCGCACGCCAGAAAGGCGTATACGCGACCTTCATGCCCAAGCCCATCGCAGGAGAGAACGGCAGCGGCATGCACGTCCACCAGTCCCTGTTCAAAGGGAAAGAGAACGCCTTCTTCGATGCCAAGGACAAGTATCATCTTTCAAAGATCGGCAAATACTACATTGCAGGTCTCCTCACCCATGCACCCGAGATCTGTGCCATTACCAGCCAATGGGTCAACTCCTACAAGCGGCTTGTCCCCGGCTTTGAGGCGCCGGTTTACGTATCCTGGGCCCGCAGAAACCGTTCAGCCATGGTTCGTGTACCCATGTACAAACCGGGCAAGGCCAATGCCACAAGGGCGGAGTTCAGGGCACCCGACCCAGCCTGTAATCCGTACCTTGCCTTTGCGGTACAGGTCGCGGCCGGCCTTGAAGGTATCGAAAAGAAATATGCACTACCTGAGCCCATAGAAGAGGACATTTTCGAGATGGACGAGAAGGCCCGCAAGAAGGCGGGAATCACCTCGCTGCCCGGCAGTCTTTACGAGGCAATCCAGGAAGTTTCCAAGAGCAAGCTGGTCAGAAACGCTTTGGGTGATCATATCTTTGACAAGTTTGTTGAGAACAAGATCAAGGAATGGGACAACTTCCGCATCCATGTCAGCAAGTATGAGATTGACACGTACCTTCCCGTGCTATAGATGATGACCAGGCTGCCCGGGCGTACAGGTCCGGGCGGCCGCAATAACGTTAAAGACCATTCTCAGGAGACGGCGTTTGGCAGGAAAGGCGAAGAAACCTGCTGTACTGGTACTTGAAGACGGTACCATATATCGGGGCAGCGCTTTTGCCGGCTCAGGAGACCGCTACGGCGAAGTCGTTTTCAACACCGGCATGTCCGGTTATCAGGAAATACTCACTGACCCTTCCTATAAAGAGCAGATCCTTGTCATGACCTATCCGCTGATAGGAAACTACGGAGTCAATGATGAGGACATGGAATCGGCCGGGATTCACCTGGAAGGCTTTATCGTGAAGGAGTACCAGGCCTTTCCCAGCAACTATCGGTCGAAAAAAAACCTATGCGAATTTCTTGAGGATTACGGAAGGATCGGTCTGGAAGGGATAGACACCAGGGCGCTGACCCGCAGGATACGTACCCGGGGATCCATGCGCAGCGTTCTCTCGACACGGGTAGAGCATATCGATGATCTCATGGAGTGTGTCCGCGCCTATCCGGGGCTCAACGGGCGGGATATCGTCAAGGACGTCACCTGCTCCGAGCCTTTTGTCTGGTACCAAGGCAGGAAGCTTTCCATGACGGCGCCCCAGGCAAGATCCGGAAGGCTCCGTGTCGTGGTCATGGATTGCGGAGTCAAATTCAACATCTTAAGGATGCTCGATGAGATCGGGTGCGAGGTAATCGTCGTCCCTGCCTGGACGACTTCCCGGGAGATAACCGCCTTGGATCCCGACGGCATTCTCCTTTCGAACGGCCCCGGAGACCCGGCGCCGCTTACCTACCTCATCGATACCGTTAAAGACCTGCTCGGGAGGGTACCCATATTCGGCATCTGTCTCGGGCATCAGATACTAGGCCAGGCCTTGGGCGGGAAGACGACAAAGCTGAAGTTCGGACATCACGGGATAAATCAGCCCGTCAAGAATCTCAAGACCGGCCGGATTGAGATATCGTCACAAAACCATGGCTTTATCGTACTGACAGACACGCTTCCCAAGGAGACCCTTGTCACCCACATCAACCTGAATGACAATACCCTGGAGGGCTTGAGCTTTCCCGGACTGAAGGCCTTCAGCGTGCAGTATCATCCAGAGGCTGCACCCGGCCCCAAAGATTCCGGATATCTGTTCCGGGAATTCATCGAGCTGATGGAGAAGCATACGGCGAGAGCGGCTTAGAGACTTGCCCCTCATGATGCTAGATGGTATACAGGGCAACTCAAGAGGTGCATGTGCATGAATTTAAAATTCATCATACCGCCTAAGCCCTTTGAAAGAGGCACTCTCATGTTGGAAAATCTGATAAGAAGACTGCACGAGATAAGAAGAGGGAAGGTCTATTTCTGCAGACACCTCAAGGATATCAAAGGGCCCGCCCTTGTTTTCTTGCCGATCAGGGATGGGACCCTCTTCTGCGGGCTTGCAGGCTTTGTTTCCATGAGGGGGGATACTGCAACCAAAGACAACGGCATCACCGAGCGGATTTCTCAATCTCTCGAAGCCATATACTTAAACGATATCAGTTCAATACTGACGGGAAAGGCTGATATTAAAGATTTCTTGAACCCCCAGTCCCTGCTCGTGGTGGAGAAAGAGCTCTTTTCCCTGAAGCAGAACACCTTCCTCCAGCACACCCTCTGCTGCGGAAATGGGCTCAAACTGTTGTGGAGTAATTCTGAAAGACTGAAAAACTTTATCGCGAACGAAGACGCA
>DATKLV010000180.1:0-21569 GCA_035542255.1 Desulfomonilia bacterium
GAGGCCACGCATATGGAGACTGTGTCCGGCAACTCCGCCGCTGTGCTCACGCAACAAGGCATTGGTGGCTGCGGAGCGGTATCCCGAGATGATATGAAACTGTTCCGACGATCCGAGGTCTTCACGAATAGTGCTGAGGAGATCGAGCAGCCCTGTATCGATGGGCATTATTTCTCCGGTGCGGAAATCCCTTAGAATATGGTTGATCTCCGTGAGGGCCTCGGGAATGTACCCACCCTTGACCCAGTAGGTACTCTTGAGATATTCGCCGGTGTGAATGTTGTAGAAAGACAGCATTCGTTCAGGTGATCTCTGAATGTTGACTGCCCCCAGAATTACCTTAGGAAACAGGCACGTACCCAGCACCAATGCTCCAGCCTTCAGGAAACTGCGGCGACATATATGGGCCTTGTGTGTATCCTTGCGATGCTTTTTCATTGCACCTCTTTCCGGGCTAAATACAGAAACGGGTCCTCACTTGTCAACCTATTTGGGACAAGGGGGCATGTATTTCAACCCTCAAGACTTCTCTATTGAACATCGTCATCCATTCGTACTGACTTTAAGTGTTACAAGGAGGAATCCTCAGGTACGATAATGGATCAAGCAGGTGAATATTGCCGGGGCTTGTAAGATCTTGAGATGGAAATCTGTATTATCCATCAGATAAGGATAAAGAGGGAGGGAACTTTCAGTCCCCTCCCTTGGTGTTTCAGAGATATCAGATTTAGACGGCGAATGCCTCGTCCGGGATCCTCACGCAGCTGATCTCGTCCTTGGTGAGCGTTTCGAGCTTCGAAGGAACAAGGGCCGTGATCCTGTTGATGAAGAACTTGGCACCTTCGATCTTGCCTGTATAGAACATCTTTTCCTTGTCGATGGGGTTGGCAGCCAGCTTCTCGGTGGCGACATTGGCCATCCAGATGTGGAACCAGCCGCAAAGACCTTCGGCCAAGCAGGTGAGGAAGTCACTTGCAGCAATGAGCGGGATGAACGGATTGCTCCTGATGAGCTGGCTGAACTGCATTGCGGTGCCGGCACACGCATTGAGCGCCTTCTCAACGATCTCCGCCTCGGCCTTGAGGTTGTCGTTGGCCTTGGCCTTGCCGACTTGGGCCGCTGTCTCGCCGAGCAGGTTCATGAAATAAAGGCCCTTCTTCATGCCGAGCTTCCTGCCCAGGAGGTCCAGGGCCTGGATGCCATTGGTGCCTTCATAGATGCCGTTGATCCTGTTGTCCCTCATCATCTGCTCAACCGGATACTCACGGCAGAAGCCGTACCCGCCGTAGGTCTGGACTGCCAGGGAGGTGACCACATCTCCCATGTCGGTGCAGTAGGCCTTTACGATCGGGGTGTACATCTCGATCATGCCCTGCCACTTGTCCTTCTCCGCATCGTCGGCCGCCAAGGCCTTCTTGTCCATGGCGTAGTAGCAGTACAACGCCAGGATCTTGAGGGCCTCAGTGATGGACTTCATCTTCAAGAGCATCCGGCGGATGTCCGGGTGCTGGATAATGGGGCACTGCTTGGCGTTGGGGTCCTTCATCTGCATGATATTCACACCCTGCATGCGCTCTTTAGCATAGGCAAGCGCATGGAGGTATGCGGTGGTCGACAGGGCAACACCCATGGTGCCCACGCCCTGGCGCTCTTCATTCATCATCTGGAACATGATCGGCATGCCCTGGCGCTCCTCGCCCATGAGCCAGCCTATGCACTTTCCGTTCTCGCCGAAGTTGAGCGTACAGGTGGCATTGCCGTGGATACCCATCTTGCTCTCGATGCCGCCGCAGTTCATGTCATTGGGCTCGCCCAGGGATCCGTCCGGATTGATCCTGACCTTGGGTACAACAAAGATGGAGATACCCTTTGTGCCGGCAGGGTCGCCCTCGATCCTGGCAAGGACCGGGTGGATGATATTCTCAGTCAGGTCATGATCGCCTGCGGAGATGAAGCACTTGGTGCCGGTGATCAAGTAAGTCCCGTCTGCATTCTTTTTCGCTGTGGTCTTCAATGCGCCCACGTCGGAACCTGCACCCGGTTCGGTGAGGCACATGGTGCCTGCCCACTGGCCGCTGAACATCTTCTCAAGGATAATGTCCCGCAGGGGGTGCTGAAAGTGATCCTCTATGAGTCTGGCTGCGCCATGGGTAAGACCGGGATACATGAGAAATGCCTGGTTGCCTGCAAGGAACATCTGGGCACATGCAGCGGCGATGAGAGCCGGGAAGCCCTGTCCGCCGACCTCTGGACTGTCGGATACGCTCAGCCAGCCGCCTTCACAGTAGAGCTGGTATATCTTCCTGTAAGCCTCGGGTGCGTACACCTTTCCATCCTTGAAGACTGCTTCAACCGGTTTCCTCTGGACCTCATCCGGATACGTGGGAGCAATATCGTTCTCGGTGAACTTTGCAGCCTGCTCAAGAACCATGTTCACCATATCTGCATCGTGATCTGCGAACTTACCCTTGCCGAGGATATCGTCGCCGATTTTGAAGACCTCATGCAGTATGAACTGGAGATCCCTCACGTCTACCCATTGACTTGCCATATTACCCTCCTTACAAGATTATCGTTTGATAGTTCTGCTTCTCCTTATGAATGAGCATTCATTCTTATATCCTTTCTATTAAACTGTGTCAACAGGTCTTCTTTTATGTATCACCCATGCGACACTTCTTTGGTAACAGTGTGAAATCCTGTTGTCCCGGACAGCTTTTTTATGTCATGATTTTCCGGCGGGATTATCTTAATTTGATATAAGGGGAGGTATGCGTATGAAGACGATGGACGGCACTCTCACGGCTCAGGATAATACATCGATTTATTGGAAGGCCTGGCTGCCTGAAGGAAAGCCCAAGGCGGTCATTCACCTCATCCACGGCTATGCCGAGCACATAGATCGCTACGGCAATGTGGTGAATGAGCTGGTCCCGGCAGGATACGCCGTATTCGGCAACAATCACCGGGGACACGGCAGGAGCCAGGGCAGGAGGGGGCATGTAAAGAGTTTCCAGGAATACATCGAGGATGAAAAGCAGTTTTACACCCAGGTCATCAGGAAGAATCTCCCCGACTCACCATTGTTCGTCATGGGCCATTCCATGGGTAGCCTCATTGCCATAAATTACGTTGAGCAGAATGTAAACGCATTGAAGGGACTCGTATTATCCGGCACAGGATCGCAGCCCGGGACTTATATCCCCAAGATACTCATCTCTGTAACCAAGATCCTTTCAAAGATACTGCCATCCGTGCATGTGAAGTCGCCTCTTCCCCCGGAATTCATATCAAGGGACATGGATGTGGTTAAGGCTTATGTTGATGACCCGTTGGTCTACAATGTCATCACACCGCGTCTTGCCCACGAGATGAACAGGTACGTCGTGATCGGGGCGGAGAATGCCTATAAAATAAAGACACCGGTTCTCATCCAGCACGGCTCTAAGGATATCGCCTTTTCCGGGCAGAAGGAGCTCTTTGAGAAGATAGGCTCTGCGGACAAGACCTTTAAACTCTACGAAGGACTCAAACACGAAGTCTATAACGAACTTCCTGCGGACAGGGCAAAGGTTCTGGCTGATTTGAGGGTGTGGCTGGACAGCCACGTGTAATTCCGTTTCTCAATCAAGCACTTTTTGTCGGCTTCGTTGGGTTGCTCCTCGGAGTACACAAAAAGTACACCCGCGTCGCCCCCCTCCTTGCCTCCTCGACATCATCTTGATTGAAAAAGGGAATAAATTGAAAAATCCTTCCATAAATGAGCCCCCTCACCCTTCCCCTCTCCCCCTGTAATCAGGTGGAGAGGGGAAGGGTGAGGGGGCCCTTAAATTCTTAGAATAGGCTGTCAGTACCGGTAGTGCTCCGGTTTGAACGGGCCTTCCACTGATACGCCGATATAGTCTGCCTGTTCCTTGGTCAGCTTTGTAAGCTTTGCCCCGAGCTTTCCGAGATGCAGTCTGGCAACCTCCTCATCGAGCATCTTGGGCAGTGTTTTCACGCTTATCTCCCGGGGGTTCGCCCACAGGTCCATCTGAGCAAGCACCTGGTTGGTGAAGGAGTTGGACATGACGAATGACGGATGCCCTGTGGCACAGCCGAGGTTCACGAGCCTGCCTTCTGCGAGCAGATAGATACAGTGACCGTCGGGGAACGTGTACTTGTCCACCTGGGGTTTGATGGTGAGCCTTACAATGCCTTTATATTTTTCGAGCTTGTTGACCTCGATCTCGTCGTCGAAATGCCCGATGTTGCAAACAATAGCCTGGTCGAGCATCTTTTCCATGTGCTCTATCCGGATGATCTTGCAGTTGCCCGTTGCCGTGACAAAGATGTTGGCTTCACGAAGAGCATCTTCTACGGTTGTGACTTCGAACCCCTCCATGGCCGCCTGCAGGGCGCATATGGGGTCGATCTCGCTTATAAGCACACGAGCACCGAACCCGCGCATGGACTGGGCACAGCCCTTGCCCACATCCCCGTATCCGCACACACAAACCACTTTGCCCGCCACCATGACGTCGGTCGCACGCTTGATGCCGTCCGCCAGTGACTCGCGGCATCCGTAGAGGTTGTCGAACTTGCTCTTGGTGACCGAGTCATTCACATTGATGGCAGGGAAGAGAAGTGTCCCCACTTCGAGCATCTGGTAGAGGCGATGAACACCGGTGGTGGTTTCCTCTGAGACACCCTTGATTTCTTTGGCACAGCGATGCCAGAAGCCGGGGTCTTCCTTGAGTCTGCGCTTGAGAGTCATATTGATGATGGCGAGTTCCTTGTTGTCTGTTTTCTCATCGAGTATTGATGGATCATCCTCCGCACGGTATCCCCTGTGCACCATGAGCGTGGCATCGCCGCCGTCATCCACGATGAGATTAGGCCCTTTGCCGCCGGGGAAGGTAAGTGCCTCCAGGGTACAGGCCCAGTATTCCTCAAGGCTTTCACCTTTCCATGCAAATACCGGGGTCCCGCTTGCTGCAATGGCTGCTGCGGCATGGTCCTGGGTGGAGAAGATGTTGCATGAAGCCCACCTGACTTCCGCGCCCAGTATTTTCAGGGTCTCGATGAGTACCGCCGTTTGGATGGTCATGTGCAGGGAGCCTGAGATCCTGGCCCCTTTCAGGGGCTGTTTTGCGGTATACTTCTCCCTGAGCGCCATCAGGCCTGGCATCTCATGTTCGGATACGGCTATCTCCTTCCTGCCGAAGCTCGCCTGAGCCATATCGGCCACTTTAAAATCCAGACCGGAATAATCAGGCAGCCCGTTCATGTCCAGCTTTTTCACCTTTTCAGCCATTACTTACCTGCCTTATCTTTTAGGATAGCCACCTTATCGGTCTTTTCCCACGTAAATTCCGGCTCATTCCTGCCGAAATGCCCGTAGGCTGCGGTCTTCTTGTAGATGGGCCTCAAGAGATCAAGGTGGTTAATGATACCTTTCGGCTTCATCGGGAAAACATCCCTGACGAGCTTGCTCAGCTTTTCATCAGAGATCTTGCCTGTCCCTGACGTGTCGATCATGACGGATACGGGGTCTGCCACACCGATAGCATAGGCCAGCTGGACGACGCACCTCTGTGCAAGCCCTGCCGCAACGATGTTCTTGGCGATATAACGGGCCATATATGCTGCAGACCGGTCGACCTTTGAAGGATCCTTCCCTGAGAACGCACCGCCGCCGTGGCTGGCAAAACCACCGTAGGTATCGACGATGATCTTGCGGCCTGTGAGCCCGGTATCGGCATGCGGCCCGCCCAGGACGAACCTGCCGGTGGCATTGATGTAGTATTTCGTGTTCTTGTCCAGAAGGGATGCTGGGATCTGCTTCTTGATCACCTCTTCCATGATACCATCGCGGACCTGCTCGTAGCCGGCGTCCTCGTCGTGCTGGGCAGCGATGACCACGCTTGTGATCCTTACAGGCTTGCCCTTTTCGTACTGAACCGTCACCTGGGACTTGCCGTCAGGTCTCAGGAATTCCAGCACCCCGTTTCGCCGGGTGTCGGCCAGACCCTTGGTTAGCAGGTGGGCATAGTGTATGGGTGCGGGCATGAGCATGTCGGTATCGTCGCATGCAAACCCGAACATCATTCCCTGGTCGCCTGCGCCCTGCTCCTTGAAGAGGCCTTCGCCCTCCTGCACGCCCTGGTTGATGTCGGGAGACTGCTTGTCCAGGGTCACGAGAACGCCGCAGGTGTTCCAGCTGAAGCCCATGACGGCTTCCGTATAGCCTATCTCCTTAACGGTCTGCCGTGCAACCCGCTGCACATCCAGATGGTGGTTGGTGGTTATCTCGCCGGATACGATGATCAGACCCGTGGTAACCAGGGTCTCGCATGCGACGTGTGAATTTTTGTCATTGGCAATGATCTCATCGAGGATGGCATCGGATATGTTATCCGCCACCTTGTCGGGATGCCCTTCCGTAACTGACTCCGATGAGAATAAGAAATTCCTGTCACCCATTCAATAACCCTCCTGTTTCTTGAGTATTCGCGTCATTTGTCAGACGACTTTAAGCGGTGTGAAATCCTCTTTCTCTCCATACGTATGGCCACTTCCCTGAACGGATTCCGTGGTCATGCTATATCTTCCTTTTCAGCCCGAGGTACTCGGCAATCTCGGGTGCGCTCCCCTTGAGCGTGACCGGTTTGTTCTTCAGCTCTTCTTTTGTGGTGATGCCGTATTCCGGGTCAAATGCATCATCAAAATAGAGCTGCTGGAACGAGGCAAATTTGAGCTGGTGCGAGGTGGAGTCGATTACGAAACGGCCGGAAGCCGGAATAAGCTTTTCACGGAGCGCCTTCTTGAGGCCTGCAACGGACTCTCCCCCCTGGGTGCAGACCACATGCCCGTGCCTGTTTGCCGTGAGCATGCCTTCCATGATCTCATTCTCAGTGACCGCGACAACGAAGAACCTGTCGTTGAAATACTTTTCAACGAGCTGATGGACCTTGGGGAAGGACACGGGGTCCCCGATCATGGCCGCCTGTGCCACTGACGGGGATACCTTCAACGGGACGAACCGGCCGGTAGACCTCCATCGGGCGACCGGATCGGCATGCTGGCTCTGGACACCGAGGATCGTCGGAAGCTCAGGAATGATGCCGAGTGCATGAAGGTCCACGAAACCCTCCATGACCGCGGTGATATTGCCTGCATTCCCAATGGGGACCACAGCGGTGAGGCCAATCGTATCCCACCCGAGCTGCTGCGCTATTTCATAGGCATAGGTCTTCTGTCCCAGAATGCGCACCGGATTCTTCGAATTCAGAAGAAAGACATTGTAGTCCTGTGCCAGCTCCTCAACGACCCGCATGCAGTCGTCGAACACGCCCGGCATCTCGATCACCTGGGCGCCGGAACCCAGCGGCTGAGATAACTGCTGCGTTGTCACCTTCCCCTTGGGCAGGAGAACCACGGCCCTGACCTTTGATTTCGGAAGGTAGCTCAGGTAAAGCGCGGCAGCGGCAGAGGTATCACCCGTGGAGGCGCAGATACCCAGCACACTGTCCAGACTTTTCACCCTGATGATGTGGTTAAGGAAGGAGATGGCGGATGCCATGCCGCGGTCCTTGAAGCTGGCCGAAGGATTCAACCCGTCGTTCTTCACGATGAACGGTGCGCCGACCCATGCACAGAGCTCTGGATTCGCCCTGACCATGGGCGTCTGTCCTTCGCCCAGATAGATGATGTCTTCGATAGGTATCATGGGAAGGATCAGCTCATGGAATCGGAAGACACCCTGGATCTCCAGGACATTGCTGGTCCTGCGGGCATCGAAGGTTTTCTTCCAGGCATCGGGAGATGTGGCCTTCAGGTCATCGAAAGCCACGTTCTCTATCCTCAAGAGCGACCTGCAGGAAGGGCACGTGTAGATGAAATCATAAATATCATAGCGCTGTCCGCACCCGATGCACTCGTAGACCAGTTTCCCCTTTGTCCTGGGCATGTATGGTTCGGACTTTTCCGGCATTACTTCCTCTTAAGCCTTGAGTATCATCATCGTATTATTCATATGGGCGGAAAAACTCAAGCACATTGTTTCCATGCCTATCCATGTCCCCTTATATTACCATCAAGGCCCTGCCGCCATGAACACATCCGGGGAAGTTGGGTGCAAAAGGAAGACCCGCGCTGCCTTTAACCCATAAAGGCAGCACACATTATAATAGACTATTGACTTTTTCAATAGTTTTTTGGCATCTTAACCCCTTATTTATTAAGCAGGGAGAGATTATGGATGCCATCAGTAACATCGACGTGTTATCAGGCAAGAAGCTGGGAAGCGGAAAGGTAAGGGAGATATTCGAGGCCGGTGACGAGCATCTCCTCATCGTCACCACCGACCGCATCTCGGCCTTTGATGTGATCCTGCCCGACCCGATCCCTGCCAAAGGACGTGTCCTTAACCAGCTATCCCTGTTCTGGTTCGAAAAAGGGTCGTCCATCATCAGAAACCACGTGGTCACATCCGATGTCGAGACCTACCCGGAGCCGTTCAAAGGTGATAGTCGCCTGATCGGCAGATCCATGCTCGTGAAAAAAACCAAACCGCTGAGCGTTGAATGTATCGTGAGGGGCTACATCTCGGGTTCCGGCTGGAAAGAATACTCCAAACTCGGCTCCATCTCGGGTATAAAGCTACCGACAGGGTTGAAGGAGTCGGACCGTCTTCCCGAGCCTATTTTCACCCCTTCCACCAAGGCGGAGCTAGGGCAGCACGATCTCAACATCGACTTGAATACAGCGGGTGACCTTGTAGGTAACGACCTCATCCGCAAGGTAAGAGATGTATCCTTGTCCATCTATTCCCTGGCGGCCGCCCATGCATTGGGAAAAGGCATCATCATCGCCGACACGAAATTCGAGTTCGGCATGACGGAAAACGGGCTTATCTGGATAGATGAGGCCATCACGCCTGATTCCTCCAGGTTCTGGCCTCTCAACAACTACAAGCCCGGGGGTCCCCAGCCGAGCTTTGACAAGCAGTTCGTACGCGACTATCTGGAGACGCTTGGCTGGAACAAGACCGCTCCGGGCCCGAACCTGCCCCAAGACATCATAGAGAAGACCTCAGAAAAATATGTCGCAGCCTATGAGCTTCTTACCGGAAGAAAATTCCAATAGGTTGATTCAACACGGATCATCTCTGCGGATATCATCCTCTAAATAAATGAGAACCACCGCCTTCAGAGCGGTGGTTTTAAGGAACGAGGATGTTTAACTTCTCAAGTTGCCGAGTTCTTGCTTCTCAAAACAGGAGATGCCGGGGGTACCGAACAACGGGAGCGCGCGGCTCACTTTTTTTGAGTTTCCTCATTTAACCTTATGGTCGGTTAGCCCGCCTAGGATCCCTTTTGTCGTATACCCCAGCCTCTCTCCCTAAAGAATATATCGGCATGAACATCAATCGCTTAAACGGCTTTGGGCACGAATAAATTTTGTGCGATGAAAAAGATTTTCACGACTTGCTATCTTGTCTCACTGTAGATCGCCTGGGCCGAGAGCAGGTCGTCCACCCACCTTCTCGCATTGTCGGAAACCTCCCCAAAGGGTATCGGCGTACCAGAGAGCATGTCCACGAAGTGCTTGAGTATCCGTGCGGTGGCACCCCAGACAACGCCGCCTTCGATCTCAATGAAGTAGATGTTGATGCCCCTGCCCCGGTAATATGATCGCTCGGCCATCCATGCCGTATTACTGAAGGCATGCCTCAAGGGGATGAGGAGAAGGGTCTCGGACTCCTTGTTGATCCTGAAGTCGTACGGATAGGGTATGGCCCCCACTACGGGTGTGATGTGGTATCCTACTATGGAAATATGATCATCCAGCAGACCCAGCACATTGACATCCTGCCTTTTTAACCCGATCTCCTCATCGGCTTCACGCAGCGCAGTCTGCACCAGTCCCTTGTCGGTCGACTCAACCCTTCCTCCGGGAAAGGAGATCTCTCCTTTGTGATGCTCCACATCCATGGACCGTTTGGTGAGAACGATTTGCGGGTTACCTTCATTCCAGCACAAAGGCAGCAGGACAGCGGATTCTCTGAGATTCTCCCGGGGGATGATCCGCCTCTTGCGTACAGAGAGTGTTTCACGGATGCATTCCTTCAGGAGCTTTTCGTTCCTCAAAAGCTCATCAATGGTCGGCGGCATGGATATGATGTTAGCACAATGGCTTCGTCATGAACAGGCTTGACCATACGAGACCTTGCTGTATATTATAGCAACCATGAGAAGCAAAGGGACAATAAAGAACTACATCGTGCTCATCAGGGACCTGGTGAGCGATGTGGACCTTCTCCTGGACGATGATGTTGAGCACAATGCCTCGCTCCGATGGAAGGAGCGGGCGGCCAGCATCCTGGGCAAGGTCCTCGGCAAGGATCATTCCTATGTCAGACAGTTCGAGAAGATCGAGTTCAGCACACCTTTTTTCGATGATTTCGACGAGTTCCTGGAGGAGGATACCTTCCGGCTCGCACTGGAAGATGCAAGGTCGTTCCTCATCTCGCTCATCGACGAGCTCGAGAGCGAGCACAACTGCACCCCGGGCCTCATGGACATGGAAAGCCTTTTCGCCGAGATGAACCGGTATGTCCTGGCCCGTGTGGGCGACCCTCAAAAGCGCAGCACCCTCCACAACCGGATCACCCGCCTGCGCAACGGGATGATGTCGGGGGAGATATCGGGAGATGAGGTGCGCAACCACATGGAGCACATCGGCTTTCTCGATTCCGGTCTCTATGAACGCATGGTTCCGTTTCTAACCTGGTATTATATTCAAGGGGTAGGTACTAAAGGGGCTCACAACAACTAATCCGTCTCACACCTCCCTTATACATTCATTATTTATACCAAGGAAAGGAGTACGCATGGCGAAAATCACAAGGGCACTTGTGAGTGTTACCGATAAGAAGGGCATTAGTGACTTTGTCAGAGGGCTTGCCGCTTTCGGCGTGGAGATCATCTCCACAGGCGGTACGGCCAAGGTGCTCAAGGACAGCGGAATTAAGGTTGTGGACATCTCCGAATACACGGGCTTCCCCGAGATGATGGACGGCAGGCTGAAGACCCTGCATCCTTTGGTCCACGGCGGCATGCTCGCCATAAGGGATAATGCCGAGCATGTCGAGGCCATGAAGAAGCATGGGATCAAGCCCATTGACATGCTCGTGGTCAATCTGTACCGGTTCGAGGAGACCGTCGCAAAAGGGGCGTCCCTCGAGGAAGCAATCGAGAACATCGACATCGGCGGGCCTGCCATGGTGAGGGCGGCATCCAAGAACTACAAGTATGTGTCCGTGGTGACCGAACCTGCTCAATATACCAAAATCATTGATGAGATGAAAGCTACCGGAGGCATGGTGAGCGAAAAGACCAACTTCCAGCTTGCACGGGATGCCTTCTCGCTGACTGCGCGCTACGATGCCGCCATATCCAACTACCTCCAGGGGATCGATGTTGAGGAAGGCGAGTTTCCACTCACGTACACGGTCCAGTACCAGCGGAGGCAGATCATGCGCTACGGCGAGAACCCCCACCAGAAGGCGGCGTTCTATGCCGAGCCCAATGTGGACCAGCCTGCCATCTCAAGCGCGGATCAGCTCTGGGGCAAGGAGCTATCCTATAATAATATCATGGATTCCGATGCGGCACTGGACCTCATCATGGAATTCGACAAGCCTGCCTGCGTGATCCTCAAGCATTCCAATCCCTGCGGTGCGGCACAATCAGTGGGCTCGCTGGCCGAGGCGTACCGCAAGGCCCTGGCAGTGGACACAACATCGGCCTTCGGCGGCATCGTGGGACTGAACCGGCCTGTGGATGCAGAGACCGCCAAGGCCATCGGCGAGATCTTCACCGAGGTGGTGGTGGCGCCCGATTATACGCCCGAGGCCCTTGCCATCCTCGAGGCGAAGAAGAATATCCGGCTCCTGAAGGTCCCGGGCATTGCCATGGGGAGCAAAGCCAAGAAGCAGATGCTCTCGTCCCGAAGGGTGACGGGCGGGCTGCTCCTCCAGGAACGGGACCTGGGCATCATCGACCTTGCAAAGGCACAGGTGGCCAGCAAACGCAAACCCACCCCCGATGAGATGGAGGCCCTCACCTTCGCCTGGAGGATCGTCAAATACGTCAAGTCGAACGCAGTCATCTATGCCACCAAGGACCAGCTCATCGGTGTCGGTGCAGGACAGATGAGCAGGGTGGATTCCTCGAAGCTGGCCATCATCAAGGCGGCAAATGCAGGCCTGTCAACCAAGGGCACGGTGGTGGCCTCCGACGCCTTCTTCCCCTTCAGGGACGGCATCGACGAGGCAGCCAAGGCCGGTGCCACTGCGGTTGTGCAGCCGGGAGGCTCTGTGCGGGACCAGGAGGTTATCCAGGCAGCGGACGAGCATGACATGGCAATGATATTTACCGGCATGCGCCACTTCAGGCACTAATGCGAATGACCCCCTCACCCCGCCCTATCCCCCTTTCACCAGGGGGAGAGGGGAAGGGAGAGGGGTCCATTGTAAGATGCACCATAAGACACAAGTTGTAGAGAGAACAAGGAGGTAACCCCATGCGGGTTTTGGTGGTCGGTTCGGGCGGCCGGGAACATACCCTGTGCTGGAAGATCGCGCAGAGCAGCCTGGTGGGCGAGGTGTTCTGCGCCCCCGGCAACGGCGGCATCGCGCAGAATGCCATCTGCATCAATATGGGGGCAGATGATGTGGCAGGCCTGCTGAAGTTTGCCAAGTACAACGGGATCGATCTCACCATTGTCGGTCCCGAGGCCCCGCTCACCATGGGCATCGTTGATGCGTTCCGCGCAGAGGGCCTGGCGGTATTCGGTCCGGACAAGACCGCCGCAGCGCTTGAAGGCTCCAAGGCCTTTGCCAAGGATATCATGCGCAGCCATAACATCCCCACTGCCCGATACCGTGTCTTCTCGGATGCCGGTGCAGCCAAGTCCTACGTGAAAGAGGCCGGTTTCAATGTAGTGGTCAAGGCGGACGGCCTTGCAGCAGGCAAGGGCGTGCTCATTACGTCCTCCAGAGAAGAAGCCTGTGCGGCCATTGATGAGGTCATGGTGAAGAGGTCCTTCGGCGATGCAGGGAATCAGGCCGTCATCGAGGAACTGCTCGAGGGCGAGGAGGCATCCTTCATCGCCGTCTGCGACGGCGAGAACGTGCTGCCGCTCGCCTCGTCCCAGGACCACAAGCGCGTTTTCGACAACGATGAAGGCCCCAACACGGGCGGCATGGGCGCATATTCGCCCGCACCCGTGGTGGACGATGCCGTGACCGGTGCAGTAATGGAAAGAATCCTGAATCCCCTGGTGTCAGGCCTCAGGAAGCAGGGCATCATCTACAAGGGCGTCATCTATGCCGGACTCATGATAACGGCAAACGGCCCGTCCGTGCTCGAGTTCAATGTGCGCTTGGGCGACCCGGAGACCCAGCCCCTGCTCATGCGCTGCAAGAGCGATATCGTGCCGGTGCTCCTGGAGGCGGCAAAGGGGGGTAGCATCAGAGACTACAGACTCGATTGGGAAGAAGGCCCCAGCGTGTGCGTGGTCGTGGCTTCGGGCGGGTATCCCGGCTCCATCGAGAAGGGCAAGGTGATCACCGGCATAGACAAGGCCGATGCAATGCCCGGCGTCAAGGTCTTCCATGCAGGCACCAGGCTGAAGGACAACGCATTTGTCACCTCAGGCGGAAGGGTCCTGGGTGTGACCGCGATCGGGCAGGACTTGAAAAACGCCATTGCCAGGGCATACCAGGCTGTGTCTTTAATAGCATTTGAAAAGATGCACTACCGGAAAGACATCGGGCACAAGGCCCTGAAGAGGTTGTCATGAAAGTAGCCGTTCTCATGGGAAGCAAGTCGGACCTCACGGTTATGGAGGAGTGTTCCGCCATCCTGAAGCAGTTCGGGCTCGTCTACGAGATGCGCATCCTCTCGGCGCACCGGACGCCCGATGAGGTGCTGGCCTTCAGCAGGGATGCAAAGGCAAACGGATTCTCGGTGATCATAGCCGGCGCCGGCATGGCCGCCCACCTAGCCGGCGTCATAGCGGCCCATACCACGCTGCCCGTCATCGGCGTGCCCATCGCGTCCTCGTCGCTGAACGGTATGGACGCACTTATGGCCATGGTGCAGATGCCGCCGGGCGTGCCTGTCGCCACCATGAGCATCGGCAAGGCCGGCGCCAAGAACGCGGCGCTGATGGCCGTGGAGATCCTTGCACTGAAGGACGAAGCCCTCCAGAAGAGACTGGCCCAGCATAGAAGCGACATGAGGAAGACCGTCCTCGAAGAGGACGACAGCATCAAGAACTCTTAGGCTATGATCGTCACTAAAGATGCCTCTGCCATAGCATTTCTGCTCTCCGGTCAGCCTGGTTCTCTGGCCGCCTACCCTACCGAGACCTTTTACGGTCTTGGCGCGCGGATTGCGGACCACGCGGCCCTGGAAAGGCTGCTGCGCATCAAAGGGAGGGATGCCTCAAAGGGAATGATCGTGCTCGTGTCGGACCTTAAGATGGCGGGAACAATCGCGCGGATCAGCAGCCGTTTGAATGCTCTCCTGGAGAAATTCTGGCCCGGACCCATCAGTGTTTTGCTCTAC
Source organism: Desulfomonilia bacterium (assembly GCA_035542255.1). Classification (GTDB taxonomy): domain Bacteria; phylum Desulfobacterota; class Desulfomonilia; order UBA1062; family UBA1062; genus MWEI01. Next base: position 14,622 of record DATKLV010000180.1, read on the forward strand.
GCACGCGAGGATGTGGAGCCGCTCGTCGTCACTCAGGGAAAGATCGGCTTAAGGATATCGCCGAACAGCCTTGCCGCATCGCTCGTTGAGCTTGCGGGCCCCATCACTTCCACATCGGCCAACCGCTCGGGTGAGCCGTCTGCCCGGACAGCTGATGAGGTGATGAAACAGGGCCTGGACATCGATGCCGTTTTGGACGGGGGCGAGACACCCGGCGGCAGACCCTCCACACTCATCGACCTCACCGCATGGCCGCCTGTATGCGTCAGGCGGGGGGCCGTACCGTTTGAAGACATCCTGGGTTTCTGCTCGTAGAGCAATAAAGAAAAAGGAGACCATGATGGTCTCCTGTGATTCGTTCATATTGGGGCGGCAACGGCTCCCGGCACTAAGCTATCGGCCTCGGGCTTTTTTAATCCCCGGCATCAGGATCTACTGCCCTCAAGTGTTGGCCTTTGCCCTGGCCCAACACAGGCAATTGCACGGCCCCGCTCTTACATGCCGCCCCAATCAGTATAATAACTCCGAACATCAGAGAAGCAAGAGGTGAAAAAAATTTTTTAAGGAAAAAGGGCACGGAAAATCTCTTCATTCCCCCCTGAACTCGGGCTTGCGTCTCTCCAGCATGGCGGCTATGCCTTCCCGGGCGTCCCTGGTCCTGCCGGCCTCCAACATGCCGAGCCGCTCCTGTTCGAGCTGGCATTCCAGGGATGACAGCATGGACCGGTTCAGGTTATCCTTGGCTATGGCAAATGCTGCAAGGGGGCCTTTGACGATACGCTTTGCCGTCTCAAGGGTCTTCTTCTCCAGATCTGCATCGTCCGTAACCTCATTGACCAGGCCTATCTCATAGGCCTTTTCCGCATCTACGACCGGGTCGAGCAGGATGAGCCCGCTGGCCCTGCCCATCCCGATGAGCAGCGGTACGAACAAGCTCCAGGCACCGTCCGGTACGAGGCCCACCGATGTGTAGGCCTGCCGGAACAAGGCCGACGCCGCACATATCCTCAGATCGCAGGCGGCAGCGAGCGACAGGCCGGCACCCATGGCGGCACCGTTTACCATGGCGATCACCGGCTTATCAATATGTCTGATACCGGATATGAGGGGGTTGAAGAGCTTGGTCATCTGCCTGGTCGTATCGCCCAGGTCCTCCGAGTCCCTGAAGGTCACCACATCGCCGCCCGCGCAGAAAGCCTTGCCCGATCCCGTTATGATGACCGCCCTGGTCGAGTCGTCGTCCCAGCACGCCTCCAGGGCCTTGAGGAGATCGGCCACAAGTTCGAAGTTGAGGGTGTTCATCTCCCTGGGCCGATTCATCCTGATAATTGCGATATCATCCGACTGTTCGAGAATGACTGTCTCAAAGTCCATAGAACCTCCCCACCATGATCAAGCAAGCCGAGCAACCGTTAGCATGCCCTGCATCATCACGAGTATACCCCTCCGCAGAAAACAAGACAAGCCTGCATCCCGGAACAGAGGCATCCGGTAGCCGGACTCCCATACGCATCAAGTCTGAGATGAGTCCTGTCACACAGGACAATTCCTGCATGGGAGGAGATTTTCAGAACATGCACAGGGACAAATAACTTATAACTGTTCAATAATATTTGAAAATACAAATACGGCAAAGATGGCACAAGATTTGTAATTTCCTTGTTGCATCTTACTGCCCTATCCACCATAAGACGAGGAGGTTCCCTATGTACAGGAAGAAAACCTATCATGAGGCGTCAGAGCCAAAGGAGTTCACCAATATCGAGCCGTTGTTCGACATCATCGAGATCATGGGGGATCAGCTCGTTCGGGTGCATGAGCAGAGGAAGACTCAAGAGAAGCACATCCGGCAGACATCGCCTGACCGGCTGATTGTCGAGTCGATGGCCGAATTCCTCATGACCGGCAAGTTTCCCTTCAGGTGTCCTTTTGATCGGATGAAGATCATCGATACAGGGTGTATCGATTGTTAAGGGGGTTCCATGAGCAAGATCGTTTACCTCGTTGAGGAAGAATGCATCGGATGCGGGATGTGCCAGGATATCTGCCCGGAAGTGTTCAAGCTGGATGAAGAAAAGAATGTTGCCGTGGTGATCAAGGCACAGGGCGGTCCTGAAGACCTCATCCAGGAGGCCGTCGATTCATGTCCCGTGGAGTGCATCCACTGGAAAGAGTGATTCCTCGCAACCGGCTTTGTCAATCTGACAACAAGACACCTCGGGACAGACTGTTCATTTGTCAAATTGTACCATGACAGAACCTCTCCCAATGCATTTGTGACATATTGTCAAAAACAGGATCCTCTCAAAATTTAAATGCCCTTGTTTTCAATAGGTTATCAGCAGACATATCCTGGCATGGCCCTTGCCTTATGTAAGATAGAAAGAAAAAACAAACCCAGGAGGGCAAGACAATGATGACATTATGGATCGTAATCGGCGCACTGTTCATGGTTGGAATCGGGATCAGATTCACCCACAAGGTTTTGGGACTCACCCCGGCAGAAGCAGCGGCAGTGTTCGTCCTGGTCGTCGCACTGGTCACCATCAACACCGGCCCGGCACGCGCGATCCTCATGAACCTCTTCTAGGAAGGACTTAAGAAAGGCAAAGAGGGCTTAACCATGACGGTCATCATTGTAACGACAGGCATAGCGGCATTCCTGGCCATCACGGTCCGTTTCCTCGGGCATGCAGCCCATGCCACCGAGAAGGCGGAGAACCGGTAAGATAAAAAGCTCGCGCCGCCTCTATAGCGCACAATCCTCCTTAACAATCCATGACTCGACCACGGCCTCATACAGGTCGTGGTTTTTTTGTGCACTGTGCCGGAACTTGCCTGGATTACCCCTGATCAGGGGGCATGGAGTATATCTTCTCCAGAGGGACTACCTCGACCCTGTCTGAGAGGGGGTATGCCTTGTCGCCCGGGTAGACGACCAGGAGGCGGTCAAGATCGAGGTCAGCAAGCGCGGTCCTCATGGACGGGGTGACCCGGGGTGCGTCCACACGCTTGCACTCGATGCCGATCCTCATTTCGCCGACAACCATAAGAAGGTCGAGCTCGGCCCCGTTGTGCGTGGCCCAGAAATAAGCCTCCTGCGGCTGCCAGGCATTTATGGCCTCATCGATCACATACCCCTCCCACGATGCCCCGCACTTGGGGTGGGTGAGGAGGTCCTTTGCCGAACGTATGCCGAGCAGGCAGTGCAGGATTCCCGTATCCCTGAAGTATACCTTGGGTGCCTTGACCTGGCGTTTCTTCAGGTTTGCATGCCAGGGCATGAGCTGGCGCACCATGTACAGCCCGTCCAGAAGGTCGAGATAGCGCCGTACGGTCGTCTCGTTCACGCCGAGGGCCCGCGCAGGCTCGGCTGCCTTCCAGACCTGGGCATGGTAATGGGCGAGCATGGCCCAGAACCGCATGAGCATGGCAGGCGATGCACCGATGCCCATCATGGGCAGGTCATGCTCAAGGAAGGTGCGGATGAAGGCGCTCCTCCATGCAAAGCTGTCATCTTCGCCGGCTGCAAGATATGACAGGGGCAGCCCTCCCCTGAGCCAGTGACCTGCCTGATTTTCCAGACCCACCTCGGGCAGGGAAAACCCGGATAAGGTGATGGTTTCCATGCGCCCGGCGAGCGACTCGGAAGACTGCCGGAGCCACTGCCGCGATGCGCTGCCGAGGATGAGGAACCGGGCGGGCAGGGGCTGCCTGTCCGCGAGCACCCGCAGGACCGGGAAAAGCTCGGGCCTGAGCTGGACCTCATCGATGACCACCAGGCCTTTGAGGTCTTTGAGCGCGGTCATGGGCTCATCGAGCCGGGCCAGGCTCAAGGGGTCTTCCAGGTCGAAATAATTCAGGGAATCGGGGGCCACATACAGCCTGGCCATGGTGGTCTTTCCGCACTGGCGGGGCCCGACGAGCGAGACGATGCGGCTCCTGGCCAGGGCTGAATCGATGCGGTCCTTCAATGCCGGCCGTTTGATCATGAAAACATCATACCATTATTTTCCTGCATGTAAAGCAGGATTTTCATGGTAATATTGTCAAACTGGCTATTTCCCCAATATCAATTGCTTTATCAATAGTTCTTTATTAGATAAGAGCGGAGATTTTTCTCTATGCACCATTATTCATTATTCTTAAGGATGTCATTCTGAGCCGGACCCTGAGCCAAAGCCCTGAGTGAAACGAAGGGGCAGCGAAGGGTCGGCGAAGAATCTCTGTTAAGTTAATAACATCTGGGCATCAGCCAATCAAAGCTTGCATTATTGCAAAAAGGGTTTGCCAATCTGTCAAACTTGAACCCTCCCAGTAAAGCGCCTGTTTGACAATTTGTACCAGGATGGCCTCTCTCATGACTTAAAAGTGACATATTGTCACAAATTAAATGATTTGAAAATTTAATTATGTATAATTTCAACAAGTTAATAGTAGGCAAATCCTGGCACGGGCCTTGCCTTATACTAAGCAGAAAGAAAAAACAAACCCAGGAGGGCAAGACAATGATGACATTATGGATCGTAATCGGCGCACTGTTCATGGTTGGTATCGGGATCAGGTTCACACACAAAGTATTGGGACTCAACCCGGTTGAAGCAGCGGCTGTATACATCCTGGTTGTCGCACTGGTTGCCGTCAACACCGGCCCGGCACGCGCAATCCTCATGAACCTCTTCTAGTTAGGATTCGAGGAAGACCCCGGAAGGAGGCAAGGCCATGAAACGCACGAACAGAAAAGAAGCAGTCACCCGCGAGGAGAAGAACAGGCTCTGCAGGATCAGCGGCTACAGCCTGGTGCTCGTGACCATGACCTTCCTCGGCCTCTACGGCGGCATGTACCTCGACAGGACCTTGGGCATGGCCCCCAACTTCACCCTGATAGGCCTAGTTGCAGGCATCGCGCTCGGCTTCAAGGGGTTCATCGAAGAAGTGGTCATCGAGAGAAAGGCGAAGAGGGCTTGATCCATGACAGTCATCATTATCGCCACAGGCATAGCGGCATTCCTGGCCATCACGGTCCGTTTCCTCGGGCATGCAGCCCATGTCCCCCGGAAGGCGGAGAACCGGTAGGATAATAAAGCTCGCGCCACCTCTACGGCGCACCACCCTCCTTTATGATCCACAACGTGACCACGACCTTAAAAGGGTCGTGGTTTTTTTATGTTCTCAGCTGGCAAACTGCCGGGATTACCCCTGTTCAGGGGATCAGGAAGCCTGAATGATCTTCAGGACACCGGTCAGGATGAATACGGCGGGGACCAGATACTTCAGCTTGGGAATCACGCGGCCGAGAAACTTCTCACCTATGGCGATCGACAGGTAGATGAGGAGCATGAAGAGCAGGGCCGTGGAGAGGAATACCCCGCCCCCGAAGACGACCGCGTTCATAAAGGATAGAACCTCGCTGCCGAGCTTGAGATTGCCCGCGATCAGCAGCGCTGCAAACCCGAAGATGTTTTTCGGGTTGACGATCCCTATGGTGAAGGCGCTGAAAAAATTGACCAGGAAAATCCCCTGCTGCTCGGCGTTCTGCGGGGCTGTCCGCCTCCGCATGGAGGCCATGAGGAAGATGATCCCGATCACGATCGAGACCGCCCCGCTCAGCTGATTGATGGAATCACCACCTGCGCTCCGGGCCGCCACAGCCATCAGTTTCGACAGGAGCATGAAGGATATGAATGCATGGATGAACATGGCGCTCACGCTCCCGCATGCGGTCGCCATGCCGTGAGACCATCCGAAGCGAAGGCTCCTGTACAGGCAGAGGGTCCCGTTCGGGCCTATCGGAAGTCCAAGGACAGACCCTGCCATGATCCCGAAGAGAAACAGGCTTTGCGTCATCCAGGCCTCAAATCCTCTTGATAAACCCACATTGTCTCATGAAGGGAGATCACAAACGCACCATGGTCCGCCGGCTGCTGCCTCAGGGTCGGCTCCGGACGGTCTTCTTTATGAGCTTCACCTTGCCTATCTGGTTCTGGTCACGCTCTATCCGGTCGACAAAGTGCAGGTGGATCGGCGGGCATTTCACCTCGAGCGACTCCATCTTCCTCTTCATGATGTCTTCAACCTTCGGGGCAAGGATTTCCCTGTCGTCCGCCCCCCGCGGCACAAGGTTGAAATGGAGGCCGTCATCTTCATGAACGACCTGGTACTGCCTCAGCTCATGGATCGCGCCGAGCGAGGACCGGAATGCTATCGGGTGGACCCGCTTGAACGAGCAATGGATGCCTTCCAGCTCCAGTATGTCGTCGCAGCGGCCCTCGATGTGCTCTATGAGCCGGAAAGGCCGCCCGCAGGGACAAGGCTCTTTGGACATCCTGAGCATATCGGTGATCTCGTAGCGGATGAGCGGCTGTGTGCAGGAAGAGAGATTCGTGATCAGGATCTTGTGGCCGAGCTCCCCGTCAGGGACCCTGCGGTTATGCTCGTCCACGACCTCGAGTATCGCGAGATCTTCAAAGACATGGCTCCCTCTGTCGAACCGGCAGTTTGAGCTGAAGAACGGAACTTCGGTCATGGCATAGGTGTTGAAAGGCATTATCTTCCATGCCCTTGTCATCTTCTCCTTCATGTCATCGGTGCATACCTCCGCGCTGGTGACCACGACCCTCGGAGAGATCCGGAGCTGCCCCTCGATCTGCTCAAGGGCCAGCAGCGCCCCGATGGACGGGTATGCGAAAAGGACCTCCGGCTGAAATGCATTGAGACGGCGGGCGAGCTTCTCGATGGTATCCGTGGCCTCCAGCCGCTGAATGACAGCCAGGCCGAAATCCATGCTTTCGGGCACCCGGGAGGTCCCGTGTCTCGGGTGGTGGGCCCCGATGGTGCTCATCTTCAACCGGTCCGGGAGGCGCGGCCCCAGGCCCATGTAGCGGCCCATCCTCAGCATGGAGGCCAATATGGCAACCCATTCCTTCCTGCTGTAGACGAAGATGCCGG
>DATKLV010000181.1:0-9244 GCA_035542255.1 Desulfomonilia bacterium
TCCCGAAAAGATATGGTTAACCCTTTGTTTGATGTGACATAGATAAGGCTAGGCAGACAAGATATCAAGGGTTCATCATAGAAAATGGGTCTCTGTCTTGATGATCTCTTTCAGGGTGAGCCCATCCCGGGAAAAGGTGCCCAGCAGCAGCACAGGGGAAATAGTCCTTCCCTGTATGAATAAGATCCTGAGCGTATCGTGGTCGGAATATTCGAGATAGTCTCCCACACGCAGGGATTTGCCTTCCTTGACGACACATGCGCCGGCTTCAAGGGAGAGAGAAAAAGGTCTGAGGGTCTTGTAGGTAAATGCCCGAACCGGTTTTAGTCGGCCTTCCACACAGGAAACGACGGATGCTCCCAGCGGTAGGTGAGCGTTGAGACGTGATGAGATTTCCTGGGGGTTAAGCGGGTACTTAAGCTCCACCTGGACATGCTCGCATACAGAAGCGATGCCATAGGATGTGGGGGGTGTGTTGCTGAGCTTCATGATGGGACTGAAGCCCCGGGAATAGATCGCATCCAGACCGGCTCTCCTGATGGCCCTTCTAAGCATCTCCTGGAACTCCCGGGGGGAGAGGAATCTCAATCCTTGCTCTTTGGAAATGCCCAATACATAAGGGTATGCACCATGGGCTAAAGGTTCCTGAAAGAGGTGAATAGGTTCCGGCTTCGGCTGAATGATATTGGAAACGCCCGGAATGCATACCCCGCAATCTATGCATTTCCCATCCCTGCAATCCGCGGTCGGTTTTGTGTTGTAAGCTCGCATGCGCTCGGAGAGCAGGAAGCCCTTTTCAATCCCCATGTCTATGAAGTCCCAGGGAAGCACCTGTTCTCTTTTTCTCAAAGCAAGATATGATGCGGGGTCGATGCCTTCTGACTCAAAGGCCTTTTCCCAGGCATTCTCGTCGAGGGTATCGCTCCACCCGTCCAGATAGGCGCCACCGCCATGTGCCTTCAAAAGCACCCGTGAGAGCCTCTCATCGCCACGGGAGAACACCCCTTCCAGGAATGTGAGCCTCGGGTCATGCCACTTGAGCGTGATGCTCCTGTTGCGCAGTTTTTTCTGGAGGTGGTTCAACAGTTCCTGGTAACGAATTTCTGATGCCTGTTCTTCCCACTGGAAGGGGGTAAAGGCCTTAGGGATAAAGCACGAGATGCTGATGGTAAGGTTGCCTTTGAATGCCTTAGTGAGTTTGTGGGACAGCGAGCAAATGGCCTCGATATCAGCATCTTCCTCTGTGGGGAGGCCCACCATGAAATAGAGCTTGAGCGATCTCCACCCGAGCTCCCGGATCAGCGATGCACTCCTGAACAGGTCTTCCTCGTTGTTCCCCTTGTTGATAACGGTCCTCAAACGCTCCGTGGCGGCCTCCGGAGCCATGGTGAATCCCGGCTTCTTGACCGATGCTATGAGGTCCGCAACCTTCCTTGTAATACCTTCCACCCGCAGAGAAGGGATGCTCACCGATATTTCCCGGGATGGGCAATGGACCGATTCGATGATCTCGTTCAAATAGCTCAAGTCGGTCATGGAAAGGGCCATCATGGCTACGGTGTCATAGCCGGTTGCCGAGAGTCCCTGACGGTAGGACTCAAGAACTGATGGGTAGGACCGCTCGCGGTATGGCCGGTAGATCATACCTGCCTGGCAGAACCTGCACCCGCGGGTGCACCCCCTGGCCACCTCGACACCTATGCGGTCATGGACTATCCCGATGTGGGGCAGGACCGGTGAACCGGGGAACGGGTAGCGGTCCAGGTCAGGAAGTATCCTTCTTTTCGGCCTTTCCTGATCACCAGGACGATATACACCCTGAATTTCAGAGAAGGCCTGTATGCGCTCTTTACGGTCTTTCGTTGCCAAGCATATTCCGGCCATCTCCTGAACGATCTCTTCGCCGTCGCCGATCACCACGAAATCCAGGAAGTCCATCACCGGGGTCGGGTTCGCGCAGAACGTCCCTCCCGCGATCACAATGGGGTCGGCATTGCTGCGTTCTGCCGCCGGAAGGGGGATGCCCGACAGCTTCAACATCCCGAGCATAGTGGTGTAGGAAAGCTCATAGAGAAGAGAGAACCCGACGACATCAAACTCGTTAAGCGGCCTGCCCTCTTCGAGGCTCGTGAGGGGGATGTTATGATGGGAGAGTTGCTGAGCCAGGTCCTGCCAGGGGGCGAAGACCCGCTGTGCCCAGACCCCGGGCAGGGAATTGAGGATGTTGTAGAGGATCTTGATGCCGGCATGGGACATCCCGATCTCGTAAATATCAGGGAAGGCCAAGGCAAAGCGTATGCTGACCACATCATCCGGCTTGATTATCTGATTCACCTCACCACCTATATACCGGCCAGGCTTGGTGACGGATTCGAGCAGATTATGGATGTATGTTTTGTATCTCATGCCTTTACCGAAGTTCCCTAGGGTAGTCACAGAAGATCATAAGAGTCAATCCTGCATCATTGAAGGCTCATTCATCCTTGCCTGACCAGGCAGGTCATGATATTGGGGGAATACAGGAGGAGAGTATGTCGGAAGAGAAGCTCACCTTGGGGGAATATTTCAAAAGGGAAAGGGAACGCAAGGGCATTGACCTCAAGGAGATCGAGGAGAGAACCAAGATATCCGCCCAGACACTCATATTTCTCGAAGAAGATCAGCTCGACATGCTTCCGCCCAGGACATTCCTGCGGGGGTTCCTCCGTGTCATCAGCAAAGAATTCCATTTTGACGAAGAAGAACTCCTGGCACACCTGGAGGAGACACTGTCGTCTCAAGAGCACAAGAACAAGCAGGCAAAAGAGGTGTCGTACAGAAGCAAGCCTTCAATGCCTTTTCTCCTGATCATCATAGCAGTAATACTCATTGCGCTGGTCATCTTCGCCGTGTCGCTCAAAAAGTGCGGGCAGGAGCCTCAGGGAGACCAGAAAACCAGCGGCCTCTCTCAAGGCTATGCATTGACCGTCCCGGAAGTTGCCGGGATCTTTCCCACATGAAACGCCTGAAACTCAACTTACCCTCCGGATGACAGGCCATAGATGCCGAGATATTCTACCGATGCTATTATCCTTAATGCCATTGATTTCCTGGAATCGGATAAGATCATACATGCCCTGACCAGGGATCAGGGGCTTATTACAGCCATCGCCAAAGGCGCTCATCGAAGCAGAAAACGATTTCCAGGAACCCTGGAGCCTTTTTGCGAGGTTACCCTTGAGGTTCATCGGGGACGCGGTTCCGAGCTCCAGCGTATTGAGTCCGCCGTACTTCTCAATGCCAACCTGAGTATCCGCGAAGACCTGTCGTTGCTGGGCTATTCCTCCGTACTGCTTGAGGTGATCAAGGAGAACCTCGGGGCTTGCGACCCATCTCCCCTCACCTATGAATGCCTTCAGGAAGCCCTTTCCGGCTTGGATGGATGCAGGCAATGGTTCCCTCTCTGGAGTATCGCCATGGTTAATATCCTGCGATCGCTCGGCTATGGCATAGACCTTCCTTCCTTAAGCATGGAAACAGCCAGGAAGACCGGCGTGATGGACCTTTCAAGGGAAGCCCTCATGTTTCTTGTAAAGGGATCCTGCCTGGAAAAGGATGTACTTGCAAGGATAAATGTGAGCGCCCAGGCCAGACGGGAGATAACCTCGTTCCTGCTGAGGTTGTGCTCAAAGATTACGGAGAGGCCGCTCAAGACCGTATCCTTCCTGGCAAAGCTGCTTGACCTTGATATGATCCAATGTTAGAGGGAGAAGCATGGATTTCCAAGAATTAATACTGAATTTGCATGATTACTGGTCTCGGTATGGTTGCCTCATCGCCCAGCCCTATGACCTTGAAGTAGGCGCCGGTACCTTTAACCCATCAACGTTCCTGCGGGCCCTGGGGCCGGACCCCTGGAATGTCGCCTATGTCGAGCCTTCCAGACGACCCACTGACGGACGTTACGGAGAGAATCCGAACAGGCTTCAGCACTACTACCAGTATCAGGTCCTCCTGAAGCCGTCACCTATCGATGTCCAGGAGATCTACCTGGACAGCCTGCGGCGGCTTGGCATTGATACCCTGGAGCATGATATACGCTTCGTGGAGGACGACTGGGAGTCGCCCACGCTCGGTGCCTGGGGACTGGGATGGGAGGTTTGGCTTGATGGTATGGAGATCACCCAATTCACCTACTTCCAGCAGGTGGGGGGCTTCGACCTCGACCCGGTGAGCACCGAGATAACTTACGGCCTGGAGCGCATCGCCATGTATCTCCAGAACAAAGGGTCGGCCTACGATATCCAGTGGAAGAACAACTGGGATTACGGCTACGTGCACCATGAAGGCGAGGTGCAGTGGTCAAAATATAACTTCGAGCTTGCCAATGTGCAGATGCTCCTTGAGCTTTTCAGACTATATGAGGAGGAAGGCAAGAGGATCTCTCGTGAAGGTTTGTGCCTCCCGGTCTATGACATGTGCCTCAAGTGCTCGCACATCTTCAACCTGCTCAATGCCAGAGGCGCCATCAGCACTACCGAGCGTCAATCCTACGTGCTGCGGGTGAGAGAGCTTGCACGTCTTTCCGCAAAGCTGTACCTGGACGGCATCCAGGCGAGAAACGGGGTGAAGTAATGGCACAGACCCTTCTCTTTGAGATCGGCACCGAGGAAATACCCTCAGGCTTTATCATGCCTGCATTGAATTTTATGCGGGCCTCCATTTCCGAGAAGCTCTCCGCCCTTAATATTGATCATAATGAAGTGCAGATGTTCTCCACACCCAGGAGGCTGGCATTCAAGATCCCGGGCATAGTCGAGACCCTGCCGGATGCGGTAGAAACCAAGATGGGTCCCCCAAAGAATATCGCTTATGATAAAGAGGGTAAACCGACAAAGGCTGCTCTCGGATTCGCCCAGACCTGCGGGGTTGATCTTTCCGAGGTGAGTATTGCAAAGACCCCTAAGGGGGAATATCTTTCCGTCACCAAGACCGTCCCCGGGAAGCAGGCGATCGAAATATTACCGGGAATCCTTGAAGAGATGCTGGGCAAGATCCCGTTCACCAAGACCATGCGCTGGTCAAACCCGGGCGTGCGTTTTGCCAGGCCCGTGCATTGGATTCTGGCCCTCTTCGGACAGGAAGTGCTTCCCGTGAGGTTCGGCAATATAACTGCCGGTAACCTTACCTACGGCAACAGATTCATGGTTGAGGGACCGATCGAGATTAAAGACCCGGATACCTATGAGCAGGCCCTTGAGAAGGCCTTCATCATACCGAACCAGGAAAAGCGAAAAGATACCATCTGGAAGGCTGCACGAGACCAGGCAGGAAAGATAGGCGCAGAGATCCTTGACAAGGGCCTTCTTGATGAGGTGGCAAACCTGCTTGAGTATGCCCATCCCATTATCGGCTCCTTTGATGAGGCATTCCTTCAACTCCCGAAGGAAGTTCTGGTAATGGTCATGAAGCATCACCAGAGGTATTTCCCCATGTATGCGACCAGCGACAACGATAAGCTCAAGGCCTCGTTCGCCGCCTTCAGCAACATTGTGCCCAAAGACGACACCGTGGTGAAGACGGGCAATGAGAGGGTCCTCAAGGCCCGGCTGGATGACGCCCGTTATTTCTTTGACGAGGACCTCAAAGTTCCCCTCAAAGAGTATGCAGACCGGCTCAAGGATGTTATTTTCCATAAGGATCTTGGAACATCCTATGAGAAGGTTGAAAGGTTCAGTGCTGTGGCGCTGGCCCTGTCGGAAAGGCTTGCCCCGGATAAAAAGGCAAAAGTAAAGGAAACAGCTTCTTTGTGCAAAGGTGACCTCAACAGCCTCATGGTCGGTGAGCTGCCCGAGCTGCAGGGTTTCATGGGAAGGGAATATGCACTGCGACAGGGCATTGATCACGAAGTGGCCGTTGCCATACGGGAGCACTACCTGCCGGCATCAGCCGAAGACAAGCTGCCGTCGGGAATAGTGGGGGATATCATCGGCATAGCCGATCGGATCGATACCATCTGCGGCTGTTTCGGGATCGGTATGGTCCCTTCGGGCACATCCGACCCCTATGCTCTGAGAAGACAGACAATAGCCATCGAAAATATCCTGCTGGGGAAAAACTACCATATTTCCATAGCCTGGCTGGTGGATGAATCCCTCGATCAGCTGGCCGGCAAGCTTAAGAGGCCCGCAAAAGAGATCCGTCAGGAAGTTATAGCTTTTTTTGCAAACCGCTTCGTCTCTATCCTCCAGGGGAAAGGCATTCCGGGAGATGTGATAGAATCCGTCATAGGCAGCTTCGATGACCCTGTGGATACTTTCCAGAGGGCTTCAGCCTTGTCGACGGTTAAGCAGGAACCCTGGTTCGAGTCCATCTGCGCAGCGAGCAAACGGGTGGAAAATATCCTCAAGAAGGCTTCCGCTCATGGGAAGGTGGACCCCGATCTCTTTGCCCAGGAAGAGGAAAAGGTCCTGTTCAAGGCCTTCCATGCAATGGAAGGATTATTCGGCGCTCATACGAACAGAGGGGAGTACACCGACGCTTTGAAGCTTCTCGCCGGGCTCAAAGAGCCCATCGACGGCTTCTTCGACAAGGTCCTTGTTATGAGTGAGGATGTCTCGGTGAGAGAGAATCGTATAGCATTGCTGAAGGGACTAGTCTCATTATTCGATAAGGTAGCCAAGTTTTCCAGGATATCGACGCAGCAGTAGGCATGAAGAAATCTTATCCCGCCGAGGGTGTAAGAAGGCGGCCTGAGGCATCAAGCAAGGCCGATATGAGGGATGCCTTCTCCATTGACGTGGACAGGATCCTTCATTCCCGTGCCTACACATCATATATTGATAAAACCCAGGTTTTCTATCTTGTCGGACACCAGGGCATATCCCACCGGGTGATCCATGTACAACTTCTGTCCCGCATCGCCCGGACAATCGGCAGGAAGTTGGGCTTGAATGATGATCTCATAGAGGCCATCGCCATAGGGCACGACATCGGTCACCCCCCTTTTGGACACGATGGGGAATTCTATCTCGATGGGCTTTGTAGAGATGCCGGCATCGGCCCATTCCGCCACAATGTTCAGGCCATCCAATCCCTGGAGCATATAGAAAAATCAGGATTGGGGCTTAACCTTACCCTTCAGGTTCTGGACGGGATACTCTGTCATAACGGCGAGATGACCGAGCAGGCCGTATCTCCCGAGGCCATGTACGGATTCGACGATCTGGACCGCAAGATACAGAACGCGCTTGAAGGCAAGGTTATCCTGCCCATGACCATGGAGGGTTGCCTCGTACGGGTAGCGGACACAGTCAGTTACATAGGGAGAGATATCGAGGATGCCATTTCACTGGGTATAATCTCAAGGAAAGACCTGCCTAAAGATATTGTGCGAATACTCGGGGATACCAACGGCAAGATCGTCTATGCACTTGTGGAGGACCTGACCCTGTATTCCACGGGTGAGGCCATTGTGTACTCGCCGAGGATTTTCAAGTCTCTGTTGACCCTGAAAGAATTCAATTATGAACATATCTACACTAATCCCAAGGTAAAGGCGGAATCGAGCAAGATAAAGGCCATGTACTCGCTCATATTCTCCAGGCTCGTGGAAGATGTCATGGAGAAGAAACGCTCTTCGCCGGTCTTTTCCTCTTTCCTCGCCATGATGGGAGAGAGATACATCCATAGGCATAACACCTTCGAAATGGTGCGGGATTTTATTTCAGGACTTACCGACTCCACCTTCCTTCGCATCTTTACCGAGCTGTTTGTGCCGAGGGTGATATAAGATTACTCATAAGGGACGACCGGGACTGGTCGCCCCTTATGCATTACCATGACAAGCCCATCACCTATGGGCCATTATACGCCTCAGGATCCGCCGTAGCCCACCTGAACTTTACCGTCCTCCAGGATGACGGGAACTTTTCGCTGACCGCCCGTGAGCTTGAGCATCTCATCGAGCTTTGCCTTGTCTTTGGCAACGTCGAAATAGGTTGCTCTGTCTTGATAGGCCGACCTGGCCTTGTCGGTATAGGGTCAACCTGCCTTGCCGTAGATAACGGCATTTTTTTCCATGGGCAATCCTCCTTCATGTTAGCTGAAGTTCGGGTAGAGTACCCTTTACTTACCAACTCATACTCATTATATAGTCATATTAATTTTATTGCTGGAAAATAACAGAGTAATAATATATTTTGAGATGAGTGAACAAATTATATGGTGAGGGATAAATGAGCGTACGAGGAAGAAAACCCCTGGAATTGAGAAGTGGTGATAAGAATGCCAAGCTCATCAAGAGGAATTATTATATTGAAGAACGTTATGCAAAAGCTCTTACGGTACTCTCAGCTTTAACGGGAAAAGAGCTTTCCCTCCTGGTAAATGAGGCTATCGGCGACTTGATCAAAAAGTACCAGCCCATGACCGATATAGATTTGCTCAGATTGAAAACGATAAAGAAAGAAGATTAGGTTTTATTCCCCTTGCAGCGGCTATGAAAAATAATGGATGATGACCAAAAAACCAAAAAACAGCTCAAAAATGAACTGGCCCAGGCGCTCAAAAGGGTTGCTGAGCTTGAACAATACGTAGCCCTGCACGAACAGACACAGGGGAATCTCAAAAAGAAACCTATAATAATCGCCTCCTCTCCCGAATCTCCAGATCATGATGGTCAAGCAGATAAGATGCTCAGTCAAAGCGAGGATAAGTTTGCCGAGGCCTTCATGAGGAACTCAGTACCTATGGCCATAAGTACCGTCAAGGAAGGCCGCTACATCGATGTGAGCGATGCCTTCTTAAACCTCATGGGTCTCCCTCGTGATGAAGTAGTCGGGAATACTTCCACCGGAGTGGGTTTTATTACCCTGGAACAAAGATCCACTGTTTTGAACCAACTCAAGAAAAAGGGACGGGTTGAAAATCTCGAACTCCAGATGAAAACAAAGGGTGGAGAGCTGAGGTTCGGGTTATTCAATTCAACCCTGATAACAATCGGCAATGAAGATTATTTGTTGACCGTAGTGACCGACATTACGGAAAGAAAACATGCGGAAAATGCACTTAAGGAGAATGAGGAAAGATATCGAGGTATCTATGAGAATGCCCCGTTCGGCATCTTTCATTCCACCCTGGAGGGCAAAATCATTGATGTCAACCCGATGTTCGCTCAGATTTTTGGCTATGATTCACCTGAAGAGATAATCTCTCTGGTCAACCGTTCCAGTGTTGCTGAGCTGCTGTATGAAGAACCCGGGCA
>DATKLV010000182.1:0-3008 GCA_035542255.1 Desulfomonilia bacterium
GAACATCCATCATATCTGAGCGCTCAAGGCTTTCACCCAGGATGAAGGAGTCCAGATATACATCATTTATGTCAAAGGGTATGTACTGCTCTGCCTCGATGAGCAACTGCTGGCGGAGCTCCCCTTCACTCATAAGCGGCAACTCGGCCTTCTTCACGATCACGGAATGGCCTGATATAGCTGTTGCGGACCCACGGGCGTGAACCTTCAGGTTTTCCCTAAGGTTCTTAATGGTATCCACCACAGTCTCAGAATCCATGATGTCTTTGTCCACGATGCATTCGGCAGGGATCAGGCCAAGACCTAAAGCCTTAAGCTGGTAACCGCTCCGTGTCTTGGCTATGTCCACCATCTTGATGGATTGTGAGCCGATATCCAAGCCAAGTAAATTCTTCTCAAAAAACATCGCTCCACCCCGCGATCAAGACTTTTTCTTTTTGAACACCACGATAGTATCTCCGGGTCTCACCAGATTGAGCTCTTTCACGATCACATGCTCTATGTATGCCATGTTGTCTCTCAGCATGGTTGCTTCCCTCGTGAGAGCAGCATTTTCCTGCTCGAGCACGGTGTTTCGGTTTTTCAGTGTGATAAGCTCGCGATGAAGCTGATATCCTCGGATGATACCTTTTTCCCCTGGAAGTGTGAAGACGAGCAGAAACGCGATCACCAAGATCAAACCATAGGTTAATGAACGCGTAACCGTCATTGTCGGTATTATATCCTATTAATTGTGGAATCGCATTAAAAATCAATTCTTCCCTATGCATAGCCTATCTATCGGGAAGGCGAAAGTGAATCTTTAGGGAAATATCAAATTGGTAACAGGGCTTGGTTAAAGTATTCAAAACAGCTTTCTCGGTTACGTAGTCGTAATACCGGTTCCCATCCTGGAGGGCATGTTTTACTGTCTATACCACAAGACTAAGAGAATTACCTATAATGCTTGGTAAGATTGACCACGATCCTCTCTATGGCTGTACCGAGGAGATAGTTGAAAATGTCAGAAAGGTGTGATCATCGCGAGATCCGGTAATGTATCCCTGTTGTCAGCCCCATGAGGAAACCCCCGATATGGGAGAACCAAGCCACCGCACTTTGAGAGTGGATGCTTAGGTATCCATATGCACCTTGGAGAATGAACCAGATGAGGATGAAGATGATGGAAGGGACCTCGATGATCTCAAGTAACAGGATCAAGGGGATGATGGTGAGGATGCGTCCACTCGGGTTCAGGATAAGATAGGCCCCCATGACAGCGGCAATTGCACCTGATGCGCCTACAACAGGAACAGATGATTGAGGGTGGACTATGGTGTGTACATAGAATGCTGCAAATAGTGCTGCCAGATAGAAGATAATGAAACGTATCTTGCCGAAGTTTTTTTCTACAGGAGGGCCGAAGACGGATAAAAAGATAAGATTCCCGATGAGGTGAATGTAGCCGGTGTGGATAAAGCCCGAGGCAAGAATGGATGTGTGTATTTTCAGAAAACCGGGACAGCCCTCGATGAAGAATTTAGTGATATCAGCAGGGCTGGCGCTGAACATATTGAATATCTGCTCGCCGAGTCTGAGCTCTTCCACAAACATGGCGAGGTTTAATAATATAAGGAAGGCAGTAGCCGGAGCAAACCCTCTGGGGACAGTGGTATCCCTGACCGGGATCATATCCCTTCAATTCCTCTTTCGATGGGTCTTTTTGATGAGAAGTTATTACAATGAAAGATCATTGAAGACTCAATACCAAGAGCCCCGATCTTATGAGGACGACGGATCGGTATAGTCATCTTCCCCGAATTCCCCCCATATCTCCTTGGTGAAGCATTATCATGAAATGGATTATGGGGCAAGCTGATCACCTGGTTTTAAGTGCAGAATAATTGTTGGTTGTATGAAGCCCTCTCTTGCCGCACCACTTCTTTATGTTATATAGGCTCATACTGTGAGGCAGTTAGGAACGACACTCATTTTTGCTGGCATTATCCTGATCCTGCTCGGTATTATTTTTAATATGGGAGGTGGTTTTTCCTGGATCGGGAGGCTCCCCGGCGACATCAAGATTACAAGGCCCGGGTTCAGCTTATATTTACCCATTACTACGTCTATACTTATTAGTGTGATTATCAGCCTGGTGTTGTACCTTATAAGGTATTTCAGGTAAAAAGATATGTCGATAGACGGCTTCATTGCATGGTTTGTTCGCTCAGGTTCAAAGGCCTGCTTCACCTTTGATGATGTAGAACGGATATCCCCTCCCGGTGCGCCTGATAAACCCATTCACCTGTATATCCATATCCCGTTCTGTATGCAGCTTTGTCCCTATTGCTCATTTCACCGGTATCCCTTTGAGGAAGGTGCCGTGCGTGCTTACTTCAGGGCCTTAAGACAGGAACTTACTATCTTTGCGCAAATGGGTTTCCGTTTTTCATCCGTGTATATTGGTGGGGGTACCCCGACTGTCTTGATGGATGAGCTTTTTCAAATCATCTATCACCTTAACGCCCTTTTTTCACCTGGCGAGATTTCGGTCGAGACAAATCCCGATAGATTGGAGAAGGTATTGATGACCTCCCTTGCCGATGCAGGGGTGAGAAGAGTGTCGGTAGGCATACAGAGTTTCACGGATGACATATTAAAGGCCATCGGGAGATATGAAAAGTACGGCAGCGGGAATGAACTTGCCCGAAAGGTAAGGGAAGTCTTAGGGTCGGTGGAAACCTTGAATGTGGACATGATCTACAACTATCCAATCCAGGATTCCTCGATGCTTGAGCATGACCTCGAAACCCTGCTTGAGATCTTGCCGGACCAGATCACTTTCTATCCCCTTATGATTTCTCAGGCCACCCGAAAGCGTATGGAAGGCATCATGGGAAGAGTCGATGCAAAAAGAGGGAGGGTGTTCTATGATATGATAACAAAAGCACTCGAGACTTCCTATGAGCCCAATTCGGCATGGTGCTTCTCACTGGGAGGTTCTTCAATGATTGATGAATATGTTGTGG
>DATKLV010000183.1:0-6742 GCA_035542255.1 Desulfomonilia bacterium
TTCATTCTTACCTTAAGCAGGGGGCCTATTGTGGGTCTGTATGTAACAATGCTTTTGGGGGGGCTGTTCTCCCGTGACAGCAAACTCCTTTTCCTTTTATGCTGCGTCACCCTCCTGGCTGCGTTTGTCATAATCTCCCACGGGGATTTTTCCCAAGGGTTGATATTTACGCGGGGGGACTCAAACCGAATCGAGATCTTCCATATCACTTTCTCGCTCATCAAGAAGAAGATGTTCTTCGGGTACGGATTGCTCAGGGATTCATCACTCCATCTGGCCAATGGCATGCTCATAAAACATCCCCACAATCTCTACCTTGCCACATGGCTCTACGGCGGTCTTGTAGGCCTGGTGTTGCTGCTGACTACCCTGATGTGTGCATTCAGGCAGGCCCTGGTCGTATTCATCAAAAAGAAGGACTACACCTTTGTGGCACTGCTCATGTACGCATCCATCTGTGTTTTCACCGGGAATGACATGATCGTCGATCATCCTGTGCCCATGTTTCTCTTCTTCTGGATGCCCATGGCCCTGCTCGCTGCCCATGAGATCAGAGAACAGGGATTTAAAGTGCCCGATAAGACCGGTATGTCGGATACTATAACGGCGGCCTCACCGCCAAGAGCTGGGGCTTAAGGGATGCCTAAGGTCGTCGTGTTCGGTTTTTCAAAGCGCCATACGAGGACGGTGGCCCACATAGTGCGTGCCTTCATGGATCGTGGAAATGAGACACTGTGGATCAATCCGGCGAGGATAAAACGCAGGTTGAGATCATTCGCCGATCGGTACATGATAGGGCGCGTGAGACGGTTCAATCCCGATATCATCTTCATTTTCAATGACAACATCCCTGTGCAGGTTCTTCGCGAGGTTTGTGGCGCCCAGGTTGTGACGATCATGTTCTATGTGGACTGGAGACCGGAGATACCGCAGGATATCATTGTGCGTGCACGCATGAGTGATTTCTTCCTGGTCACGAGCAGGGGGCTGCTTGATGAGTACAGGAAAGCGGGTGTAAGAAATCCGGTCTATTTCACCGAGGCCTGTGACCGGTATAATCACAAGAGGAGACGGCCGATCTTGCCGGTCTGGAAATCCGATGTGGCATTCATCGGCGCTGCACGGGCTAACGAGCTTCGTATGAGATTGGTGATGCGGCTCAGAGATATCTGTGATGTCAAGGTATACGGTAGAAAATGGGAACAGTTCGGGATAAGGCCCAGCCTGAAGGATGTATACCCCCGGGGGTATGCCCTGGTCTGCGGTGGGGCGAAGATCGTCCTGGGGGCTGATATCACGAGCTCCACCGACGGATGCTGGTCGAATCGCCTCTGGCTGACACTCGGTTGCGGCGGCTTCCTGATCACCAATTATGTGCCGGGGATGGAAGAGTTCTTTACCAACCGGGAGCATCTTGTCTGGTATGATAGCGAAGATGAATGCGTAGAGCTCGTGAAGGAATTTCTCGCAAAGCCAAAGGAGCGGGAGCGGATAGCCGCACAGGGCTATGACTTGGTCCATGAACGGCATACCTTCCACCATTTCGTGGACAAGGTGCTCTCCCTCTGTGAAGATGCCCGGCAGGAGAGGTCTTCGCTTGGTTGACACATTCCTGCTCATGTGCAAGGAATGCTGAAGAATCATTGCATAAGACCTTGATGATGGGGGAACTCGATGGAGAAAACCCCGCATCGAGGATAGCCTCAGGAGAAAGACCATTGTATGGACACAACCGCACCGGTAAAACTGAGTGTCATCATCCCGTGCTTCAATGAGGAAAAGAATATCGAGTCCTGTCTGCGAAGCGTCGATTGGGCGGATGAGATCCTCGTCGTCGATTCCTTCAGCACGGACAATACCCTTGAGATTGCCCGCAGGTTTACGGACAGGATCATCCAGCACGAGTACATCAATTCCGCCGCACAGAAAAACTGGGCCATCCCGCAGGCCGTGTATGACTGGGTGTTGATCGTGGATTGCGATGAGCGGGTCACCCCTGGACTCAGGGAGGAGATCGTCTCGATCCTCAAACAAGGTCCCCGGAAAGATGGGTACTGGATCAGGCGGAAGAATTATCTTTTCGGCAAGGAGATCAGACACTCGGGCTGGGGCAAGGACAGTGTGCTCCGTCTCTTCAGGAGAGATCTCAGCAGGTACCAGGAGAAACGAGTTCATGCCGAGGTTGATCTCGCGAATACGGAGATGCTGCAAGGCTTTCTCGAACACCACAGCGTGTCCTCCCTCTCGCACTGGGTCAACAAGATCAACCGGTACACATCCTGGAAGGCCCAGGACAAGTATGACAAGGGCATCGCTGCGCCCGTCCTGCTCATGGTTTTCAGGCCGCCTTTAACCTTCCTGAAGGACTTTATCCTGCGGCTTGGCATTTTGGATGGCTGGCGGGGGTTTCTCATAGCCTCCATGAGTGCCTTCGCCGACCTGGTCATGACGGCCAAACTTGTGCAGTACTCGCTTGAGAAGGGGCGGGAACGTTAGTCAATGAGGATTGCTCACATCAGCCTCGAGCGCGGCTGGCGGGGCGGAGAACGTCAGACGCTGTATCTCATGGAGGGGCTCAGGGCTCGGGGCCACGATTGTCACCTTATTGCCCGCAACAATGAAGCATTCACGGCCCACGTCTCCCGGAAGGGTTTCAGGGTGCAGATCATCCGAAAGCCGTTTGTTATCCGAGGCGGCATGCTGTCCCGATTCGATATCGTTCATGTTCACGAGACCCGGGGGCTCCAGATGGCAGCACTCTGGAAACCCATCCACGCCAGACCCATTGTGGCCACGAGGCGGGTCGACAATACGCCCTCAGGGAATCCGCTCACCAGGCTGATGTATGGGCAGGCGGATCGGCTCGTTGTGATCTCCGACAAGATCCGGGGCGTCATGATTGACTGGGGTATGAAAGACGAGAAGATATCCGTTATCCCCGATGCAGTGGATCTCGGAACAAAACCCTCAGAACAAAGCGTTTCAAAGCTGAGAGAAAGATTCAGGTCAAAGAAGGTGATCGGATGTGTGGCATCACTGGAAAAGCGCAAGGATCACCATACCCTTCTGAAGGCTGCATCCATCGTCCAGGAGAAGAGGGACGACGCTGTCTTCGTCCTTATCGGGGATGGTGACCTGAGGTTCGATCTCGAGAGAGAGGCCTCTCGACTGGGGCTCAGGAACGTGGTCTTTGAAGGATACCAGGTCGACCCTTACTCGTACTATCGGGTGTTCGATATCTTTGTCATGACCTCCAGGCAGGAGGGCCTGGGGAGTTCTATCCTGGATGCATTCTTCTATCGGGTGCCTGTGGTGGTGACTGCAGCCGGCGGCATGCCGGAGATCGTCAAGGATGGTCTGACCGGCCTTCTCGCAGAACCAGGCAATCCCTTGATGATTGCGCAGGCCATCCTCAGGATGCTCGATGATATGGCACTCCGAGGGCGTTGTGTAGAGAATGCCCATGCGCTCCTCATGGAAAGGTTCACCATAGAGCACATGTCGGAATCTTACGAGCTTGTTTATCATGATGTCCTCTCGCATGGATGACAGAGATTACGGAATGATCTCGGCCTCTCTCAGGGAAGTTACCCAAGACTATATGAGAAAGGGGATTCCCCTGTCCCTTACGTTAAGCATCCCGTGCCTCGGCGAGGTCGCATGCGGAAAGGTCTTTCGTGCCATAAGGGGAAAGCGCATTGCATGCCTCGGCAGTGCAGGGAACACACCGGTGATGGTAAAGCTCTACTTTGCCAGGTTCAAAGCAAAAAGAAACTGGAAAAGGAGCGATTACGGGTGCAGGTCCTTCATCGAACGCGGCATTGCAGCACCTATGATCCTCTATTCCGGGTACCTGAGCGAATATGGAGTATATGCCCTGGTCCTTGAGTACATCGATGGCGGCATCAGAATCGATGAAGCCCTAGATTCGATACCTGAAAAAGAGATGCGGGAGAACCTGCTCGACCGCCTTATAGAGACACTGGCAACACATCATGCCGCAGGAGTCCTCCAGAACGACCTGCACATGGGTAATTTCCTGATCAAGGATGGGACCATCTATTCCCTGGATGGGGATCAGGTGGTCTGTCGGGCAGAAGCTCTGGGAAGGAAGAGGTCGTTGGCAAATCTTACCCGCCTGCTTGCCAGTCTCCCTTTTCCCCTCGCCGATGACCTCGATGCACGGATAGAAGCCTATGTGCATGCGAGGAATTGGAGCATCTCCGATACTGATAAGGCTTCACTCAAGGATAGGGTCCTGGGCATACGGCGCAGGAACCTGTCCGGATACCTGGAAAAGGTCTTGAGATCGAGGGACCCCTTTCTCGCTTCCTCCCGGAAGGGTTTTTACTCGGTCATAGATAAACGCCATCTCGATGTGGGCCTGCCGGAGATCCTGGCGGCGTCCCAGAGATCCATGCCGGCACAAGGCTGCCTTGGCAGGGCAGGGTTCAGAGTCTTCACTGTCTGGGGATGTGACATGCTTTCATGGTCTGCATACGGTGCAGGGCCTCTGGTTCTCAAGGACCTCTGGAATGCGGTCAGGGTCTGGAAAAATGCACTTATGCTGAAGAGAATCGGCCTTGTCGCACCTGAACCCGTAGCCCTTGCCCTCATAAAGAAGCTCCCTTTTTTTTGGAGATGCACGGTTTTTTTCAAACCTATGGGAGGAAAAGGCCTCAGGGAATTCTTCGATATGCCCGCTATCCCCGAAGGGGAAAAAAATCACATTGCAGCTGCCCTGACGGATGCATTCGCCCGCTTGCATGCGATGGGGATAACAGCTGGCCGCATCGATCCGGAAAGTATCATGGTATCAGGTAGTGACATAGTCTTCCTCAAGCCGGCAGCATTTAGGCGACGAATCTTTTCCTGGCGCCTCAAGCAGTCGAAGATGGCGGACAGGTTCATTTCCGGCTGCAGGGACATTCCCCAGCTCATGGGACTCCTTACCGAGCACTTTAAGAAAAGGGGTCTTATATAGGACCCCAAGAATTTTTTCATAAGGTCTATTACCTTGGATTTTGATGCGGCAACCTGGGCCTGACGGGCTCTGGCTGCTTGCATATTCCATTTCTCAATCAAAGATGATATCGAGGAGACGAGGAAGAGGCTACTTGAGATATCCTATGAGTACATCGAGGAGCCCTCACGCTGAGAACGAAGTGAGCCTTGAT
The DNA here is from genome assembly GCA_035542255.1 of Desulfomonilia bacterium. Classification (GTDB taxonomy): domain Bacteria; phylum Desulfobacterota; class Desulfomonilia; order UBA1062; family UBA1062; genus MWEI01. The sequence continues at coordinate 5,178 of DATKLV010000183.1, forward strand.
TGATAAATTGAATGAGAGATCCGGGAAGGTGAGGTGATGGAAGAAGAGAAGAGTCACGCACGGGCGATTGCAGTAGTCCTCCTTGTGATATTCCTTGGTGGGTTGTTAGCCGGATACTACTTCTGGGGATACCGGAGACAGATGCATCCTGATTACACGGATATGCTCAAACAGACCATCTCCTATATCTCGGCACTGGAGGAAAAGAACCAGGAGCTGAGCAGCAAAGTCAGCGCCCTTGAGAATGAGGCAGCCTCTTTGAAAAAGCAGCAGGGGGTCCCCGAAGACAGCCAGATAGCACGTCTCAACGAAAGGATCTCAGCTCTGGAAAAAGAGAATTCCGACCTCAAGACGACCCTCAGCCAGCATGAGGCGCTCCTCCAGGAAAACCAGCAGCTGCGCCAGAAGATGCAGACCCTTGTGGAGCAGATGAACGCATCAAAACCTCAAAAGGCAGGAGGGAACGCCCCGGCTCAGATGCCTGTCCCGCAGGGGACAGTGCCTTGATACAGAGAATCAGGCCCCGATGACCTTGTTAATAAACATCGTTGCCAGTTCAGGATCGAATTGAGTCCCGGTGCAGCGCACGATCTCCTCAATAGCCCTGTCTATGGGCAGACCGTTCCGGTAAGGCCTGTCTGATGTCATGGCATCGTAGGAATCGGCAAGGGCGATGATGCGGGAGAGCAGAGGGATCTCTTTGCCGCCTAACCCGGAAGGGTATCCTTTGCCGTCGAATCGTTCATGGTGGTAACGGATGACGTCCGTCTCGCGAATCATGGGAGGAATGGGTTTCAGGATATCCGCGCCGATGTCCGGATGCCTCTTGATGACCTTGAATTCGTCTTCAGTGAGCTTGCCCGGTTTCAAGAGAATGCTGTCGGGTATCCCTACCTTACCGATGTCATGGAGAGAAGCTGCGATGTACAGTACATCCTTTTCATCTTCGGCTAAGGTAAGCACATTTGCCATGGCCATTGAGAAATTGGTAACCCTGGTTGAGTGCTGGGATGTATGAGGGTCTCTTGCATCGAGGATCTTGGCCATGCTGTTCAAAGTGGAGAGTATGTTTTCATAGAGTCCCTCATAGAGGGCCACATTCTCCATACGCTCAGCGGACCGATTGAGAAGGTAAAGGATCTTGCCTTCCTTTTCCTCTCCGAGCATGGAATCCGAATGGATATCAAGGGTACCGAAAACCTGGCCTTCGATCATGAGCGGGAAGATGGTCAGAAAATTCCGGTTCTCACTGAGAGATGAATTGTTCTTCCTGATGATCTTGCCGTCGATGAGGTCGGTGCTGATGATCCTGTTCTGACCGTTGCCGGTGTCCAGGAGGGTCTGGGTATTACGATTGAGAGGATAGAATTGAACATCCACGTCATCGAGAAGCTGCTTGGAGACATCCACTATTGCTCCCACCAGGTCACGGATTCCCTTAAGGCTTATTATCTTCTCGGAGATGGCCTGAAAGGAATTGATTTCCTTGTTTTTATCCTCCAGCTGACCCACAAGGTTGTCTATGAGGCGGTGGAGCTGCAGGGCATCCGAGATCTTACGGTTTT
>DATKLV010000184.1:0-2835 GCA_035542255.1 Desulfomonilia bacterium
CATCCTCCTCTTGAGCCTGTTCGCCAGGGACATGAACCTCATCTCCCTTGGGGATGAAAAGGCGCACCTCCTGGGGTTCTCGCCGGGCTTGCTCAAGGCTTTCCTGCTCGGACTCGCTTCGCTGCTCACCGGTGTTTGCGTGGCCGTCTCGGGCATCATCGGGTTCGTGGGGCTCATCATCCCCCATGCCATGCGCAGGTTGGTTGGTGCAGACCATCAGGTTCTCCTGACCGCATCCATGCTCGCAGGGGGCACCTTCCTGCTGCTGTGCGACACGATCTCCCAGATCATCATCAGGCCCTATGAGCTCCCTGTAGGGGTGATCACCGGGATCTCAGGTGGGATCTTTTTCCTTGCCTATCTCTTCAGGGCATCAGGGCCGGAGGTCATCTAGGTGGCGCATCTGTCAGTGAAGGACCTTACGGCGGGATACCAGGACCGGCCCGTGGTGGACGGGGTATCGCTGGCTGTCGAACAAGGGGGCATCTTAGGGCTCATCGGACCCAACGGGAGCGGCAAGACCACTTTGTTCAAATGCATATCCGGACTGATGAAGCCCTGGAGCGGGTCCATGTCCCTGGGTGGCGAAGACATCCGCACTATGCCTAAGAGAAAGCTCGCCCGTAAGGCGGCCTTCATCCCCCAGATCCATTCCGTGTCCTTCCCGTTTTCCGTGGAGGAGTACGTGCTTATGGGGAGATACCCGCACCGGGGCAGGATGATGCCGTTCACCGGTGAAGACCATCGGGTCGTTGACGAGACCCTGGAGATGCTCGATCTTGTCGAGGTCAGAACCAAGCATATCCAGCAGCTCTCGGGCGGCGAGATGCAGCGGGTTTTCCTGGCCTGCGGCCTCGCCCAGAAACCGGAGATCCTCCTCATGGACGAGCCCACCACGCACCTCGACATCGGCCACCAGGTGAGGCTCCTGGACCTGGTGAAGGGACTGGCCCGTACATCCGGGCTCACCGTTCTCGTGACCCTGCATGACCTGAATCTGGCAGGCCTCTACTGCACCTCAACAGCCCTGCTGGACCACGGACGCATCCATGCCCAGGGAAGCCCGGAAGAAGTGCTCACTGCAGAGAATATACTCCACGTCTACCGGACAAAAGTGGAGGTGGGGCAAGACCCCGTATCATCGAAGCCGCATATCTTCTTCGTTCCGGGACAGGAAGAATGACCGTAAAAAAGAATAGCACGTTTCTTTCAATGCCTTTTTACATTCCATTCAATGAATCATGATTTCTTAAATACCCGGCCCAGGTTATAATTGAAGGATCATTCAGTTTAAATCATTTATAATCAATATGTTATAAGCTTTTTACTGTTTTCTCACAGTTTGGCACGGCGATTGCCTTATACTTAAGCATAAAGAAAAAAAGGAGGTCAATGACAATGAAAAGGACAATCCAGACGATAGTCGTAGCGATGTTCGTGGTAATGATCACCGGCACGTTCGCATTTGCAGCGGCAGCAACAACCCCGGGCGGGAACTTCCCCTACTTCCACCTCGGCTGCCTGATCATGGGCGGGCTCACCATCATATCTCTGAAGTACCGTTATCCGAGGATGTACCTCTCCGAGGCAGTCGGCTCCTTTGCGCTGTATGCGGTTCTCGTGTCACTGTTCACCGCGCCGGTCATCGAGGCAGTGAAGGGCCTGGTCAGCTGAGGCTATAGCAGAAGATCGATTCCTCCCGGTATGTACCTAAACCCGGGAGGCCGAAAGAAGGGAGACAGGTGGCATGAAAAGGATGACAAGGAAAAAACTCAGGACCAAGAATCTGAATCAGATCATCCTCATGAGCGCCTGGAGCTTCACCCTTGTTATCTCCTCATTCCTGTTCCTGTTTGTCGGGCGGTGGATCGATATCCGGTTGAATACCGAGCCGGCATTCATGCTAGGACTGTTTGTTTTAGCGATATCTCTATGCATTGGGAGAATATATATGGACTTCACCAAGACACGAGAGCAGCTAAGCAGAAGGGTAAGACATCACCAGACATCCTGAAGACATCTTACTGGAGCATCGCACCCCACAAGATCACGGGCCGCGCAACTCATGCGGCCCGTGATTTTTTCATTCGAAAGAGCAACTTGATGTATGCAAAGTTATGACGCGCTCTATACTACTACTCGTCCTCGTAGGTCCTCGTGTAAAGGTGACGGTTGTAGATGCTCGAGAAGGCGGAGAAAGACTCTTCTTCGGGAGTGGCCTCGATGATGGAGCAGATGCCGGTCAGCTTGGCGTCGAGGTCATCAAGCATGTGGAGGAAGATGGCTTCTTTGGTCATGGGCAGCTTGGGCGATCCGAACTCGAGCTGGCCGTGATGTCCCAGTATCATATGGAGCAGCTGTAGCTTAAGCTCGTCAGGGAAGCCCTCCATGGACGACGCCTCCTGGTCCACCATATGAGCCGACAGGTAGATGTGGCCCAAGAGCCTGCCCATGGGGGTGATATCGATGATCTTGGTGTAGGTGTACTCATAGATCTTACCGAGGTCGTGCAGAATGGCACCCACCACGAGCATATCCCGGTTGAATCCCACGTGGTGGTAGACAGGCAAGAGGGCGTCGATGGCCCTCAGGACAAAGAGGGTGTGTTCCAGCAGGCCGCCGATGTAGTTGTGATGAATCCCTTTTGCCGCAGGTGCCTTCATGAACCCTTCGCGAACGCCTTCCCGGGCAAAGACCCGCTCGATCAGTATGCGCAGGTGATTATTTTTTATGCCGGCGCAGGCCTTGTCGAACTCATCCATCATGGATGTCATATCCCTGCCGGAGGCGGGCACCAGGCTCGTGATGTCCACATCCTGGTCTGAGAGCTTCGTG
>DATKLV010000185.1:0-6900 GCA_035542255.1 Desulfomonilia bacterium
CCCTTTTTCTTATTCGCTGCTTTCTTCTTTCTCCGCTCGATCTCTCGCCTCAGCTCTTTATTCTCTTTTTTCAGCCGCATGTTTTCATATTTCAGGGCATTGACCTGGCGTTTTAATTTGGAGGTGCTCACATTTTCCGGGTCCCGGTCGCTCTCACCCGCAGCCTTCTTCACAACGGGAATCTTTTCGGCAGTCGGAAGGTTGTCCGATGCCTTCTCTATTTCCGATGCGGCTTTTGTCCACATCAGCTGGATAGCTTCAGCACAGGAAAACCCGGATCCATCCCTCTGCCCGTAGATGTGCAGTTCCGGATAGGCCTGTCTGATCTTTTCGAACAATGCCGGGTTCTGGGTTGACTCGAAGTGTTTCCCCATGCCGCCCTTGAACATGTAAACAAAGACCTCATTTGCAAGTTCATAGTGTCCGAGTGCATTGCTCAGGGCTTGTGAAAAAGCCGGGGCATTCTTTGATGCAGGGTTTTCAAGATAAAGCATAACAGGTGATTTCGCTTCGTTAAGCGCCGGAGAGTAGTCCTTATACAAAATGCCCGACTCGCATTTTATCTGGAGTTTCTTGATGGCCGCCAATGCTTCCTTGGCGGACTGGCCAAAGGCATTGGCGGATATTGCCATTATCAATATAAAGAGAGAGACAATGGTATTGAATTTCATAACAAAATCCATTATTTGCAGCTAAGTATCATAAAACAATACCATAGAATACATACACAACTCCAGCACTCTCTCTTCTTAGAACGCAAACCCCACTTCTCCGAATAGACCACCGAAGCTTACATCAGCTTTTACGTCACTTATGTCTATGTCGGCTTTTTCGTATCGGTATCCGGCAGCGACGAAGACCGGCCCAACGGGTTTTACCTTGGCCCTTCCTATGCAGTCATAGTAGTGGTTCCCCGAGTAGATAACCCCCCTGAATTCGCCTTCGACTGCAAGCCACTTGACCGGGCTCACCTGGAGCCCGAGATAGAGCATGGGTACGGGAACCGTCAGTGCTTTTGACTCAGTGATGGTCGTTCCTCCGATCGTTTCCTGGCCGGTTATCTGTGCCTTGAAGTCTATGATCCGTGCATCGAGTCCCAGGTCGAAATTCAAAACCCCTGCGGTTGCGAGTTTAAGCCCGGGGATCCCGTAACAGAGGCCTATATCGTAGTGGTCTAGCCTGAGTTTCGATTTGAAAGGCGCGCTTGCAATGAATTTTATGTTCCCGAATTGGAATGTGGAGTTTTTACTCCCACTGGCGCTGAATTCCATGGGTGTGGCCATGAGGTAGATACTGGGAATGAAGGGCGCCTCGATCTTCATCCGGCCAAAGACCTTGGTGGTGCTGCTGAATTTCAGGTTGTCTTTGAGGCTCAGGCTGTCCTGGGCGGACAAAGGCTTGTAAGAGATATCACCGTCCGGTGCCTGGTTCCAGGCCCCGATGGCGACCTCGATTCCGGCAGCCCATGCAGTGCCGCACATGAGAACAAAAGTGAGTATTCCTATCGCAGTCCGTATCTTGAAGCCTTTCATAGAACGACCTCCCTTTCTCTTCCGCTGCAATGAAGCGGTTGAGCCGGAATCTACACTGATGGAAGATCCGGCACACTCCTGACCGATCCTTTCGGATAATGAGCACGGATACCTTAATGCACAATCCCGCACCTGTCATTGCGGGCGCAAGCGAAGCAATCCCGTGATCCGGTATTGCCCGGCGAGTAATGGATATTATCTTTGCAGGTATATCCATGAAATCAAAATGCAGGGGGGCACATGGTACCGGTTTCTTTCTTCGAGATCTTTCTCTGGTGCGTATTCGTCGCAGCGCTGGCCGACGGCTTCCGCAGATTCGGGGTCAGAAACGGCCTCATGTTCTTCATCCCCCTGGTCATCTATGGCTGGGTCCTGGAAGAGTCGGCCATCGCGGTATTCCACCGTTATGCATACACCCATGCATTCCTGCTGAAATTCCTTGATGCGCCTTTCTGCATAGCAGCCGGCTGGACGGCGATCCTGTACTCCGGCATCGTCATCGCGGAGGGGCTGCGCCTGAACAGGTTCAGGGCGGCCCTGTTCGTGGCGCTCTGGGGTCTGGGCATCGATTTCTCCATGGATGCCCTGGCGGTGCGCTTCGGCTACTGGATCTGGTTTCCTCCCGCCGATGTCGTCCTCCCGTATTTCAATGTACCGGTGTCCAACTTTGTCGGATGGTTCATCATCCTGTCGTGCTTCACCTATTTCCACTTATACGGCAGGGACAAACGGTATCGGAAAATACTCATGGGGTTCGATGCCATGCTCCCGTCGCTGCCGCTCCTCCTGCTGGCCATCTACATCATGCTCGAGACCGAATACGAACGCGCATTCACCTCTCTGTCATGGTGGCATATGGTCATGCTGTTCCCCCTGCCCCTGATGCTTGTCCTGTCGGTGTGGCTGATGAAGCTCTCCCCCTGGATAAGCCGGGAAAACCGGGTTGCCCTGCTCATCACGGAAGGCTTCCACGTATTCTTCGTGGTCTCCGCAATCTTTGTGTGGATGTCAACAGGACAGTGGGCATACATGGTCGCTGCCGGAGTCGCCCTGATGCCGGTGGCAGTGTATACGGTGAGGAGTGTGGTGCGGGTACCAGCCAAGTGCGAACAGATCATGAGTGCGTGAGTCCTTCAGTCAGGCCGGGTCCGGCTCATGCCGCCGGTACTGCCTGATGTCCGCCATGCTGAGCGGATGCGCCGATCACGGCTGTCTGTCCGGGATGATCCCCATCTTCCGGTAAATGGGATGTATGATATCCCGTATGGCCGGTAGTCTCCGATAGAAAGCCAGTGACGCTGCTATACAGATAAAACCGCTGATGACAAGCGTCATGGGTGCGCCTATCGAAGAAGCTACCGCGCCTGCATAGAGGCTGCCGAATGGCATGGTGCCCGCAAACGACACGGCAAAAAAGCTCATGACCCGCCCCCGCATCTCCTCGTCGAGTATGGTCTGGACGATGGTATTGCTGCCGACCATCTGCACCATCATCCCGAACCCCGTTACGGTCAGCAGTGCAGCAGACAGCAGGACGGATTCGGATAGGGCGAAAAGGACGATGCCCGAGCCGAAGAGCAGGGAGGAAAAGACAATGAGACGTTCGAGTCCGAGGACCGACTTCCGCGATGCCAGGAACAGGGCGCCTACGATGGCGCCGAACCCGGTGGAGGCCATGAGGAAGCCCAGGGTTTCCGGGCCGCCTTTGAGGATGTCCTTGGCGAAGACCGGCATCAGGACGGCATAGGGCATGCCCATGAAGCTCATAAGGGCCAGGTTGATCAATATATACCGTATGGGCATGAATCCCCGGACATAGGTCAGACCGCCCTTCAGCTCGTTCATGATGCTGTCCTTTGCCCGGGACATATCGCGTCTCTTGATGCTCATGGACAGCAGGGCGACCAGCACGGCCAGGAAGCTGAAGCCGTTGATGAGGAAGCAGGTGCCTTCGCTCGTCATGCCGATGAGGACCCCTGCGACCGAGGGACCCACGAGCCTCGCTCCGTTGAAGAGGAACGAGTTCAGGGCGATGGCATTGCCCAGGTCGGCCCGGTTTTCGATCATCTCTACGACGAATGACTGCCGTATGGGCATGTCGAACGCGTTGATAACCCCCAGGAGAGCGCTCAGTATGAAGAGATGCCAGACGTGGATCATGCCCGACAGGGTGAGAAAGGCAAGTGCAAAGGCCTGCAGCATGGCGCAGAACTGGGTTGCGATGATCAGTCGGTAGCGGTCCATGCGGTCGGCATAGACGCCTGCGATGGGAGAAAAGAACAGCATGGGTATCTGGGTCGAAAATCCGATGATGCCCAATATCAAGGCGGACCCGGTCAGCCGGTAGACGAGCCAGCTCATGGCTGTCTGCTGCATCCATGTCCCCATCAGGGATATGCCCTGGCCGGTGAAGAAGAGACGGTAATTTCTCGACCGCAGCGCCCTCAGGGTGGTTCTCATCTGTGGTAGTCCTGTCATAAGGTCTAGAGGAGAGCAGTGTTATGCCTTCCATCCCTGTTCGTTTCATAGAGAGGCGCGGCTGATTTGTCAAAGTCAAACCGGTGCCCATGCGAAGGGAAAAGAAATAAGTCCCTTGCATATGACCGGAATCTCATGAATGCCCATGCACAACCCCGGGCCCGTCATTGTGGGCGTAGCGGGCAAGCGGCATTTGATATTATCCATGATATGAATATATCTCGTGGCATCTTGACCGGAGGGAGAGATCTTAAAAACTAGATTTCTCGTTTCGCTCGAAATGACATAGACTGGATTTTGTGCAGAGTGGCGGAGATTCCCAAGGTGAGGATTGTGAACCGGTTCGTTCTTAGTGTATAAGCCTCTGTCAGGACCGGACAGCCTATGGAAGAGCCTAAAGTTGGGAAGATAGCCGTAACGGGAAAAGGCGGGGTGGGCAAATCCACCATTACCGCGGCCCTGGCCCTTCTCACGGCCCGGCAGGATGTGAAGGTCCTGGCCATCGATGCCGATCCGGATGCCAACCTGGCATCGGCACTGGGGATACCGCTCGCATCGCAAGATGCAATCGTCACCATTGCAGCGCACAAGAGGCTCATCGAAGAGCGGACCGGCGCCAAGGTTCGGCAGTACGGCCAGATCTTCAAGCTCAACCCCGAGGTCTCCGACATCGCCGACACCTATGCGTACCATCACCGGGGCATCGACCTTGTCGTGCTGGGCGCCGTGCAGTCGGGCGGTTCCGGATGTGCCTGCCCGGAGAACGTGCTCCTGCGAGCGCTCGTGCAGGACCTGGTCCTGCACCGGGGCGAGGTGCTGTTCATGGATATGGAGCCGGGTATCGAGCATCTCGGCCGTGCTACCGCCAGGGGCGTTACCTCCCTTATCACAGTAGTCGAGCCTGGCACGCGGTCTATTGAATCGTTCAGACGCATCGACGCCATGGCAAAAGAGATCGGGATCAGGGACATCCCGGTAATTGCCAACAAGGTAAGGTCCGTATCGGATGAAGACATGATCAGGCGCGAGCTGGGCTCATACAGGATCATCGGCGTCATCCCCTACTCGGAGGCCATTCTGCACAATGACCGCGACGGGAAGTCGGCAATTGACAATCTCGATGGTAATCTGTTAGGTCTCTTTGAGGATATCGTCCGGAGATTATTATAAAAAACCAGTAAACTCAAGAAGATCAAAGGGGAATGTTTCCCTCTCCCCAGAGGGGCGAGGGTGAGGGTTCCTTGAAAGTGATGCAGACATGGCAATAAAGACAAAATGCATGGCAACGGCCATCGGGAGCTTTCCCCACATAGAGGCGGGCAAGGCCCTTGATATCGTGTTCGACTCGCTGCCGGATGCGCCGCTCTGGCCCCAGCTGCCCAAGCGCTCGCTCAACGAGCAGATGGAGATACAGTTTTCCGAAGGCATGCCCCGTGCGGTCATCGACCGTGAAAAAGGCCGCCTGTACTTCGACACCTCGGGCGATTACTCCGAAGAGTTCGCCGTCTTCTATGAATCCTACATGGCTGCCGTGGAACCGGCCGGAGGCAGCCGGGATTACTCAGCCCTGGCCATCGGCCCTGACTTTGCCAGGGGCCTGTTCGGATTTGAAGGACGTCTGCAGGCTGCAGGCAAGCGCTACCCCTTTGTCAAGTTACAGACCACGGGTCCGTGCTCCTTTGCGCTGACCATCGTGGACGAGAACAAGCGTGCGATCTTCTACAACGAGGAGTTCCGCGATGTCGTCGTGAAGGCCCTGGCCATGAAGTGCGGGTGGCAGATACAGAAATTCAGGCAGTATGCGGAAAAGGTCGTCTGCTTCATAGATGAGCCCATCCTCTCGGCATTCGGCTCCTCCACGTACATCTCGGTGAAGCGTGATGAAGTGGTGGCGCTCATCGCGGAGGTGGCCCGGGCCATCCACGCCGAAGATGCGCTGGCCGGCGTGCACTGCTGCGGGAACACCGACTGGACCATCCTCATCGATGCCGGGGTCGACCTCATCAACTTCGACGCGTTCAGCTACGGGGAGTCCATAGCTTTGTATCCGGATGTGCTCGCCGGGTTCGTCTCCGGCGGCGGCCTGATCGCCTGGGGCATCGTCCCCACCTCCCAGGCGGTCCGCGAGCAGTCAATAGATTCCCTCATGGGCCGCCTGACCGGGATTCTCGACAATCTCTGCATAAAGGCACGCATCGACAGACGACAGGTCCTTGAGCAGTCGCTCCTGACACCTTCCTGCGGCACCGGATCACTTGCGGAGAGCGACTCTGAAACGGTCTTCAGCCTCCTGAAAGACCTTTCTCCGCATGCACGAAGCGTATTCCAGCTCTAGCGGGTCGTTGCAGTCTTGACAAACAGGTATACCATAGCCATCACCGGCAAGGGCGGGACAGGAAAGACCACCCTGGCGGCGGCCATGATAACCTGCCTCATCGACAAGGGGTTCAAGCCCGTGCTCGCAGTGGATGCCGACCCCAATACCTGCCTGGACCAGCTCCTTGGCGTGGAGGTAGGAAAAACAGTGGGCCGCATCCGTGAAGAGAGCAGAGAGGCAGGCGCCAGCCAGGCCGAAGGCATCTCCAAGCGCGAGCTTGTCGAGATGAGGATCGCCGAGAGCATTGTCGAGTCCGACGGCTTCGACCTCATCGCCATGGGCAGGCCAGAAGGCCCCGGGTGCTACTGCTATGCCAACAACCTCTTCGGCGACGTCATCACAGAGCTCTCGGGGCATTACCCCTTCATCGTCATCGACAACGAGGCAGGCCTCGAGAATCTCTCCCGGCGTCTCTACCGGAAGATAGACCTCCTCGTCATGACGGGCGATCCTTCGAAACGGGGGCTCCAGACCGTCAAGAGGCTCCATGAACTTAGCCGGGAGATGGGAATT
>DATKLV010000186.1:0-6355 GCA_035542255.1 Desulfomonilia bacterium
TCAGACCCTGGCTCATCAGGTATTGCATCATCGATAAGGACATGCCCTGCGGTACACTGCTACCTGCTAACGTTATGGCCTCCATTTCCAACCACATCAGTGTAGTTTCTAATTCAGTGGCACCGCCTTCAAATATGAAATTATTGAACAAGTTAGAACCACCTGATACCTCTGCGAAAACGGCCTTCAAATGCGGGGGGTTATCTGCAGCTGCCATTTCAGAGGTTATTCCACTGGCCGAACCTCCCGTAGTGCCGACCTTGCCATTGCACCATGACTGGGCAGCCGCCCATTCAACAGTATCATAACCGTCTTCGATATCATTAAGAAATGCATTGTCTATTCCCTCAGAAGAATATCTGCCCCGGGTATGCTGGAAAATGGCTGCATAACCATGAGCAGCAATATCATCACATGTTATTAATTGTCCTTTCACTACAATTCCATCGCTGATCCCGTAAGGTGTTCTCGAGATAATTGCCGGATAAGGTCCATTCCCCCATACTGCCGGATCGGGAAGGTAGACGTCGGCACTTAAGCGGGCCCCATCTCTCATTGGTATCATCACTTGCATAGCAGGCTTTGCAAATGCTGTTACAGGGAACGAACCAAGTGTTAGCCCCAAAATGGCCACGAGAATTATTAGCAAGCTGTATTTCTTTAGATTTTTTTGAAACATGATAAACCTCCTTTGACACATAGTTGTATTGATCCCAGTATATCCACATAAATACAGGGTGAAATGATACATTGGAACATGTTCCAATTTAGAATGTAAAGCAAATCGAGCCGGCTGTCAAGACATTTTTGGAACATGTTCCATTTTATGGTTGCCATCCAGGCTATATTGAGCTATATCTTAAAAAGAACCGTGAAAACAATTGGATAAATTCCATCAAAGGACCGTTTTCTATGAAACGTGAAGAAAAAAGCGGAGAAATAAAAAGCACTATTATCAGGGTATCACGCGATCTTTTTTTTGCTCAAGGGTATGATGAAACTACAATAAGGCAAATTATCAAGAAAGCTGATATTAACATCAGCAGCCTTTATCATTTCTTCCGAGATAAGGAAGACATATTGCTTCATATTTGTTTAGACCTATTTGATGTCATCGTTAAGTCAATTCAAGAATCTTATGACTTCAAAAGACTAGGAAAGGACCCAATCCTGGAATTTTCCGTTATGTCTGCTTCACAACTTTATGCAATCGAAAAATATGATACAGTTGCAGATCTCTATTTTGAAGCGCACAATTCTTGGCGTATTTCAGAATTGATGATGCCAATGGTGATTCCGTTATATCGTCAATATTTTCATAAATATAATCCAGAATTCACCGACCAGGATTATTACAATAGAGTCATAACAATAAAGGGGATGAGACAAAGTTTTATAACCGAACGTGTTTACAAGGGTAAACTGGACTTTGAAGTTATTTGCCCTTACTTCATCAGGACTGCCCTCTCCTTATTTAATGTGCCAAGGCGCAAGATTGAAGCTGCTATTAGTAAGGCTATGGTTGAGATCAAGAGTAAACCCTTTAGAATTTATGGGCTAGAGATATAGTAGAGATATAGGGTCAGAGACGATTTACAGAGATATAGGGTCAGAGACGATTTATAACATATTTGATTCCTTTGATAACTGCGGATAATGAACGAAGAAACGACTAAAGGCTTTGATCGAATGGCGTTGGTTGTCACCTATTGCGATGGTATTGGTTGCAATGCCTCTACCAAAGGCGCTCTAAACATGGCAAGGTTAGGTTTTCGTGTCAAAGAGCCAATTGGTGGTCTGGATTGGTGGAAAAGGGATTGGCATAAGATGGGCATAAAACGGAAGGTTCTGCGACAAGCTGCAAAGCTGTGACTTGCGACTGCGACTGAACAGTGTTGCATGACAAATGGTTTAAGCGGATATCTCGTACACAGATCTCTACCCGCACTATTCCCCTCTCTTTTTACCTGTGATACCCTTGACTCATGCGTACTGCCATAAGGCATCAGGTGAGGCTCTGCATGAATCAGGGGTGCGGTCTGCGGTTCCCTGTCCTTGAGCGCGACACCCGGGGTGCACACTGCCCCCGGTGCGGGTCGCAGACAGATCCTGCCGGCGATGTCTACGAGGAGCACAAGGCCCCCCGCCTTATCCCGGGACCCGGCACCGGCACACTCAGCATGGAAGTGCTGCTGGACAACATCAGGAGCATCTACAATGTGGGCTCCATATTCAGGACATCAGACGGTGCCGGCATCTCATGCCTGCACCTCTGCGGCATCACGCCGACCCCTGACAACCCCAGGCTCAGGAAGACGGCGCTGGGTGCGGATGAGGTGATCGACTGGACCTACTGTGCGGACGGATTTGCTGCAGCGGCAAAGCTCAAGGCACAGGGCAAGAGGCTGTGGGCCCTGGAGGGCGGGGAACGTGCGGAGCCGATCCATCAGGATTCCCTGGAGACGGACTGTCGGCCCATCGTGCTGGTGGTGGGCAACGAGGTCTGCGGCGTGGACCCTGGCATCCTGGACCTCTGCGAGAAAATTTTCGCCATCCCCATGCAGGGCGTCAAGACCTCTCTCAACACGGCCGTGGCTTTCGGCATTGCAGTCTATACCCTGCGCTTCCGTTCCCTTGCATGAGATCGAGATTAAGGAGACCTTCATGGGATTAAGACTTCTGATCGTCGGGGGAGTGGCGGGCGGAGCCACTGCGGCGGCCAGGGCCCGCAGGATCGACGAGAATGCCGAGATCATCGTCTTCGAACGCGGCGAGCACATATCGTTCGCCAACTGCGGTCTGCCCTACTACATAGGCAATGTCATCAAGGGGCGCAACTCCCTGCTCGTCACCAAGCCGCAGGACTTCATGAAGCGATACCGCATCGATGTGCGGGTCTTCCACGAGGTGACCTCCATCGACCGGGAAAATAAACAGGTGAAGGTCACCGACCTTAAGAGCGGCCGCACCTACACGGAGAACTATGACAATCTCATCCTCTCGCCCGGGGCCGAGCCGGCCAGGCCCCGCATCGAAGGTATCGACCTGGAAGGCATCTTCAGCCTCCGGAACATCCCGGATTCCGACAGCATCAAAGCGTTCGTGGACAGGAATTCTCCCCGTCAGGCCGTGGTGATAGGCGGCGGGTTCATCGGCATCGAGATGGCCGAGAACCTGGCCAGACGGGGGGTCAGGACGACCATCGTGGAGATGCTCGACCAGGTGATGCCGCAGTTCGACTACGAGATGGCAGGGCTCATCCATGCCCACCTTGAGGACAAGGGTGTCACGCTCATGCTCGGGGATTCCCTGAAGTCCTTCACTTTCGAGGAAGGCCGCATCAGGGTCGACACCACTAAGGGGTGCAGCGAACTGTTCGACCTTGCCGTCGTGTCCATGGGCATAAGGCCGGAGAACGCGCTCGCAAGGGATACGGGCCTTATGCTCAGCGACAAGGGCCACATCGTGGTGGACTCTTCTCTGGCGACATCGGACCCTCATATCTATGCCATAGGCGACGCGGTGAGCACCAGGGACTATCTCCTGGGGTTCCCCGTGAACACGGCACTGGCAGGTCCTGCCAACAAGCAGGCGCGCATCGCGGCGGACAATGCCCTGGGCAGGAAGTCGGTCTTCAAGGGGACACTGGGCACCTTCATCGTAAAGGTATTCGATCTAACCGCCGCATCCACGGGCATGAACGAGAAGACCCTGAAGGCACACGGGGTCCATTACCTTGCAAGCTACACCCACTCGGGCTCCCACGCCTCCTACTACCCGGGTGCCGAGACCATGGCGGTCAAGCTCCTCTTCGCCGCTGAAAGCGGGAAGCTGCTGGGCGCCCAGATCATCGGCGGAGAAGGTGTGGACAAGCGCATAGACGTGCTGGCGACCGCGCTGCACGGCAACATGAGCGTGTTCGACCTGGAAGAGCTGGAGCTGGCCTATGCACCCCCCTACTCTTCGGCCAAGGACCCGGTGAACATGGCTGGGTTCACGGCTGCGAACATGCTCAAGGGAGACCTCATGACCATCAACTGGGACGAGTTCGAAGGACTCGACCCTCGGGAGCATGTAGTCATCGACCTCAGAAACGCAGAAGAGCTCAGGGCATCGGGCATGGTCGAAGGGGCACTGCACATTCCGCTGAACGACCTGAGGGACCGCCTGGACGAGCTGGACAGGACCAAGACCTACATCCCCTTCTGTGCCGCCGGATTAAGGGGTTACATCGCCCATCGCATACTGGTACAGCACGGATTCAGGTCCCGGAATTTCAGCGGGGGGTACCTGACATATCAGGGTACACGGAAAAAGGCCGGCCTGAAATCTGACAAGCCGGGCTGCGGATGAACGGGCAGGGGCCTGCCTACCTTGGTTTCCGCACCAGAGAGATGGTGACAAGGTTGTCCGCGTCCGGGCAGCCGAGCTCAATGGCATCTCCCTGCCACCACGGCATGCTGCCTCCGAACTGGAAGCACTGCAGTGAAGGGAAGATGGCATGGTAGAAGTAGCCGCACAGGCCTGCAGGGTCGTGACAGCTGATCTCGAAGGTTTCTCCCGCCTTGTGACCCGCACTGCAGTCACCCTTCACCGAGAGAACCGTGGCCGTAACCTGGTAACCGATGCCCGGATCCTTTGCCATAGCGTCGTTCTCCTTTACTTGGGATTATAGGAACCATCCCCATCCGGTCAACCTCGGAATAATCCCAAGAAGCGTGTATTGACCGCAACCCTGATTTTCAGGTATCATAGCCTCGTGGTCTGAAGCAGTATCCCCTCCAGGGACCATGAGGCATGGAATGACGATGAAATTTTCGGGCATTGATACCAAAGATGAAATCATCGATCGCTTCTCCCGCCATGTATCCAGCGGCAAGGTGGATTTCTTCAAGGCCGCGGGCATTGACTTTGTCCTGGGAAGGCGTGAGGGGCCCTACATCTGGGATGTCGATGGCGTCAAACAGCTCATCAACTGCAACTGCAACGGAGGAGTTTACAACCTCGGCCACAGAAACCCGAAGATCATGGAGGTGCTCAGGGAAAGCCTTGAGGAGATGGACATCGGCAACCACCATCTCATCAGCGAGCAGAGAGCGCTGCTTGCCAAGAGGCTCGCCGAGCTGACCCCGGGTAATATCTCCTGTACCGTGTTCGGGGTCGGCGGCGGTGAGGCTGTGGACTGCTCCATCAAGCTGGCACGCGGCTACACCAAGAGGCAAAAGATCATATCCGCCCTCGGCGCCTACCACGGCCACACCGGGTATTCGCTCGCCACCGGTGATGGAAGGTACCGCGATCTCTTCGGACCTCAGCTCCCGGGTTTCATCCAGGTACCCTTCAACGACAAAGATGCCATCAGGTCAGCCATCGACAAGAATACGGCAGCCGTCATCTTCGAGACCATACCCGCGACCCTTGGAATGCCCATTCCCAACCCGGATTACTACGCATATGTGAAGGCCCTGTGTGAGAAAAACGGGGCACTGTTCATCATTGACGAGATCCAGACAGGCCTAGGCCGCACCGGCAGGCTCTGGGGAATCGAACATTTCGGCGTTGATCCGGACATCATGGTCATTGCAAAAGGCCTCTCGGGGGGCGTCTACCCCATAAGCGCCACATGCTTCACTCCCGAGCTCCAGTCGTTCTTCCACGAGAACCCTTTCAGTCACATCTCGACCTATGGCGGGGCCGAACCGGGATGCCGGGTGGCGCTGGCCGTTCTCGAAGAATCGTCGAAGCCCGAGTTCCTTGAGCACGTACTGAAGCTTGCCGGCATATTTGCCCATGAGCTCGAGACCCTTAAAAAGAAGCATCCCGAGATCCTCAAAGGCCTGCGCCAGCTCGGCTGCATGATGGGCATGGAGCTGGTGAGTGCCGACTGCGGCCCCATCATGTCCAAGGCCTGCTATGACAACGACCTTCTGTGCATATACGCCAACAACGATACGAGCATCTGCCAACTCCTCCCGCCGCTCATCATCAGCGAGGGGCTTGCCTACGAGATTACCGAGCGGATCGACAAATCGCTCGGTGACACCAAGAGGTTTCTGGGCCTTGCCTGAGAATGGCGATATTATCGAGCATCGCATCGATCACGATCTCCTGGCCCGGTTCGAAAAGGGGTTGAATCCGAGACATCCCTACAAGAGCGCGATCCCTGCCCGTATCCTGGGATACGGCGAGATCAGCACTATCTTCGAGATCCTTCATGAAAGCCAGTACGGCCTGGCATACAAGCGCATGCCCATCTTCAGGGCCGAGGGTGAGATGGACCGTTATGAATACCTGCTAAGGGAATACAGCGAGGTCCTTAGCCAAGATATCGGCATCACTTTACCCGGTTATGCCT
>DATKLV010000187.1:0-3791 GCA_035542255.1 Desulfomonilia bacterium
GGATTTGCCGTTTTCCACACTGGATATGATCAGTCGATATTCGCCCTTGAACCATTCCCGCTTGATGTGCCTGTCCTCATCGATGGTCAGCATCTTTTTCTTGAGTAGCTCGAAGAAACCGTCATCATAGGTGACCCGGCCGAAATCGACGGTGGTGAGATACTTGAGCTTGGGTTTGATGAACTCCATGAACGGCGAACGGTCCTGGAACATGGTCTGGAAAAAGATTATTTTTCCTCCGGGTCTCAACCAGTTCCTGACACGGTCGAGCACCAGTTCCTGATCCCTGAAGAGCATGAAGCTCATGCTGAACAGGATGAAATCAAAATATTCAGGCTCAGGCGGCTCATAGCACTCTACAGGTTCGTGATAGATCCGGACATGGTCCTCGAGCCGGCAGATCCTGATGAGATTGCTGCAGTGGCTGAGATAGCTCTTGTTGATGTCGATCCCCACCATGGCAAGATTCTTGGACTTGATCAGCCGGTGGTATTTGCGGAGCATCAGACCGTTGCCGATACCCACATCCAGGATACGTGACCCTGGAGGAAAGTAGTTCAGGCTGTTGTCATAGCAGAGGTCGGTTACATTATTTATGATAAGCTTATAGAGATAATTTTTCATTATAAATGCCCTATTATAAGTTTTATAAGTTTCCGGTGACATTGCAAGGGCGGGGTGCGAACTTAAAATAATATAGATGCGTATGCATCCCCTTCCCCCTCGTGCCTTGCAGACACCTCAGCCCACAAGGATGATAACCCCCAGTACAGTGGGTGTCCCATAGCGACATTTGCTTCCTATAGCCCCAATATGAGAAAAAGTAAATCCTGACGAAACAGGGTTGGGAACAAATGGTGGATCAGGAACAACCGGAGCGCTGACAATGGTTTGTCGGCAGATGGTTATTTGAGTAAGCGATCCGTCAGCCCATTTGCCGAAGCTGATCATTTATGGCCGGTGAGTTCATAAGCGATAAATTCTTGAGTATCTTGGCGAATGCTTCAAGACTCATTCAGATACTGCTTTATCGTCCGTTTAACCGACTCAGGGACTTTGATCCCCAGCTCGTTCAGACGTGACTCATACTTTTTGAGCGATCTGACATGCTCCGAAGTATTGGTGAAGATCTGTATATAGGACTGGATGCTTCCCTCCACTTCTTTCTTAAAGATCATGTCCTGGTTGAGCAGGTCTTCGATAGGAGCTATGACACGGTAATTTATGGGCCTGCATACCGAGCGGTAAGCCACAAATCGCTGGAGGGTTTCGCATTCAAAGTTCTTTTCCATTATGCTCTTTTCCACCTGGTTAAGGTCGATGCAATCCAGGAAGTGGGTTTCATATTCATGGCCCAGGTATTCCCTGATCATGAACTGGGCGCTCTGGGAAAACATGCAGTCATTATGGCCGTCCGCGCACTCGGAGTTGCACCTGAGGTAGATAACCATGTCGATATCTGAGCCGGCCTGGGAAGTTCCCATATTAACCGAACCCATGACATCCATGGCGATGTCGCCGGGGATCCTGTCTTCCAGGAGCTGAACCACTTCTTCCAGCTTGTCTACGCGTTCTTCCGTCTCGGGTGTCTGGAACGTGCGGAAGAACTGCTTGATCTCCTTGAAGAGCTGTATCTGGGGGATGTGTGAATACTTCACCACTTTCATATCATAGTTCCGCCTGTTTTTCAGGGCTTCGTAACGCTCGCGGTCGATGATCTTCTCAAGCCAGTTCCCATTTTGGGGGTAGTAATCCGCTATGTCGAAGATCCTGCCGTCGTAGAACTTCTTGAAGATGATGCTCTTTACCTTAAGATGCTCGGTTTCGATCTGGTAGAAAAACCCGCCTTCGGCAACTTCACCTGTCGGCCCGGTAACCTCTCCGAAATTGGATGGGTTGAGGTAGAGGGTACCCCCGTGGAATGCAACCCCCCAGGAATCATGAGCGTGTCCGGTGAGGCACAAGCTCACCGGATTATCGTCGCAGTAGGTGCGCAGGACCGGAGAGCCGAAGCCCCCTCCTGCCGTAGTGTTGTCGTGCACCCCATAGGCAGGCTGATGGGCTACAATGATATGCGGTTTGACGACCCTGAAGAACGGGTACATCTCATTTTTCTTCTTGTTCATTTTTCCATAGACATCCATTCCAGCCTGATACCTCACGATATATCTCTCCGGTATACCCGGGGTCCAGACCTCGGCCCCGCCATAGCCCGCTATACGAAAGTCTTCTATCTTATACCAGTGGAGATGCAGGTCATTATCATGGAGTGCCGTGTATTTGAGATCCATATCATAATTGCCGGGCAGGCATAGCACCTTGGATTTTTTCTTCATGGAGACAATGTTCTTCAATACCTTGTATTTCTGCTGCATCACCCTGCGTGCCCGGATGGTATATTGCTGGTACTTTGTCCCTTTCTCCTCAATTTCTTCATTGACTTCAGGACTCTCGAGAAGCTGATCAACAAAATCTTCCAGCAGCTTATCCTCCTCGCCCGTGTTCATTCTCTGGCCATGAAAATACGACTGCAGCTCATGATACCGGATAGAAGTCTCCATATTATAGAAAGGGATGTCGATGAGATCGCCGGATACGATGTAAAGCTGTGCAACCGTCTCTGAGAGCAGGTTTTTGACACGCTCAAAATCTCCGTGTATGTCGGTGAGATAGATAATCTTCATTGCAGTTCTTATCGATCCTCCGGGAGAATTTAATTAATTTAGATGCGATAATTGCGGATAGGATTTCCCGGCACAATACGAATAATATTTGAGATGCAGGGAACATGGGAGGGGCATGATGTGCAAGTCCGCATCTCTTGTTCATGGTGCATGCCGTGAACAAGGTATCCGGATAATTCGAAAGGCCGTCCCCCGCTTACCCGGCGGGAGTCGGCCTTTGATGGTGCAGGTTCGTTATGGTCTCTCTTATTTGGCTGATGCAGGTGAGTTGTCGGCCCCGGTAACGATTTCCGATGCAAACATTGAATCGTGAGTCTGACCGCCGGTTGCCATGAGTATTTCCTTGAACCATTTATCCTTTATTTTTGCTTCGATGCCCTTTTCCTTCACTTTTTTCAACCCTTTATTAATAACATCGAGGGTTTCTGTGTCTCCCTTCTTGACCGCGATACCGTACTCCTCATTGGCCGACTTCTTCGACAAGGCACATGCATCGTTTTTCATGGCGAATTTGCCATTATATTTGGCGGCATAACTGATGGCCACCGGTGAATCGCAGAGCACGCCGTCAACGAATCCCTTGGACAGGTCTTTGAAAGCCTGTTCGGTTTCCTCGACAGTATAGTAGGTGATATTGCAGCCCTGTGTGCTCCTGACCGCCTCTGCACCGGTTGTCAGTTTGAAGACCGCCATCGTCTTGCCCTGAAGGGGTGCATTGGCCTTTTTCTTAGGCACTAGGAGGATCTGCTCGGCAGTGAAGTAGGGATTGGAGAAGGAGAACTTCACTTTTCTGGCATCGGTTATGCTCACCGATGCCATCACTGCATCATACTTGGAGGCGTTAAGGTCATTTAAGATGTTCCTCCAAGAGACATTCACCGTCTTCACCTTGAATCCGGCCTCTGCAGCAATGGCTTTCAGCAGATCGATCTCATAGCCGGTAACATTTCCTTTGCTGTCTTTCATCTGCATGGGAGGCCAGTTCGCATTAACTGCAAAAACAAGCGTCCTTTCTGCACATGCTATACCGTTCATGAACAAACACATCAGGATGACCGAAAAGATACATAATAACGATCTCTTCATACCTTTCATGGATCTTACCTC
>DATKLV010000188.1:0-7759 GCA_035542255.1 Desulfomonilia bacterium
ACCGATGATCCCGGCAAGGAGGATGAACACGACGACAAAGACAGTCCCTCCGATGACGATGATCCGTTCTCTCGGGGAGAGTTTCGCCACATAGTCAAGCGCCCTCCCGACGGCGTGCTCGGCGGGCAGAGCAAGCTCCTTGATCCTTTGGGTGTTCACCTTAAAGGGTAGTTTAAGCTTTATTTTTTGCATACGATCTTCATCTTCACTTTCTGATCGGTTTTATCCACATTCGCCGATACGATCTTCACCTCTTTCATATACGGCAGTTTTGCCAGTAAGGCCTGAATCTGCTCCACGTTGTTATACGTGTTCGTGCTGCCCGACAGGGTAATGCCGGTTTCATCGATGTTGATCGTGTCAAATGTTACATCGAGATTTGCAGGGATACCTGCGCTTATATCCTTGAGGATCTCCAGCGGCGAGTCGGAGCCCCCCCCTTCCAGGGCTCCGGCCTGCCCGGAGAGCCTGTTCATGTACTGCTCCATCTGCTTGACCGGGTCCATCATGGGGGTGTTCTTGGGCATAACCGAGATGAATTCGGCATTGATCTTCCTGGTGAGGTCCCTGTTGGTGCGCGCCAGCAGGATCACATCGAGCGAGAGGGCGAATATCCATATCACGAGAAGCGCGAGGGCGGCCTTGGCCCACGGCCCTGCATAGAGCCTCAGCTTCTTCATATGCTTGGTCAGGCCCAGTTCACCTTGGCGGAAATTCACCTCGTCCGTGGTTTCGAAACCCCTCGAGGCCAGTGAAACGCTCAAGAATCCTGAAAGGAGATCGTCCATGCTCCCTTCGAACTGGACATCCTTGAGCGCCGGGGCCAGGATGCCCATCCCCAGCGACTCTTCGGCCCTCTTTGGGAAATCTCTGATAAGATGCGCATATCCTGCGCTCAGGAGAACCTCCTCGCCTTCCAGCTCGCCGTATTTCTCGAGCATGATGAGTATCTCGCGGAAAAAGGCCTTCAGCTGTTCACCACCGTCCACCAATCCCGATGGGCCCGATGGAAAAGTGTCCACGGGTGTATCAGCAGTGTCCTTCCGGGCGGGTGCCGGAACAAACCTCTTGAAACCCCACGGCAGGGCACCGAGATATCTGATCGCCTTTCCGGAAAGTATGGCAACGGAGGTCTCGGACCATCCCAAATGGACAATCACGATGGTCTTGTCGTCCGGCAGGTCGAACAGGGACCGTGCGCCTGCTGCAACCGCCACCGAGGGACAGTCGACGATCTCGGGGTCCAGACCCGCATCCTTGCATACCCCCACGAGGCCTTGCACCGATGGGGTGCGCGCGCAGAGTGCCTGGATGATATGCATCCCGCCCCTGTCCTTCCCGAGCAATACGAAATCCAATAGCAGCCTGGAATCGACGGCAGGGAGCAGAGTCTCCACCTCGGGGCCGATGGTATCGGCGATCTTCTTGCGGTCGGAAAACGGCCTCAAGAGTGTCCGGTACATGACCTCGGATTCCGGGGCGCAGGTCACGCATGTCTCGATCTCCCTGCCGATCTCCTGGACAAAGGATTTCAGGTCGTCGTTTATCCTGTGCACGGGAACAAGGGCCTGGTTCAATTCCCTGGGGACGAGCATGATCTTTTCTATAGTGGTTTCCGCTATACCGGAGCGGATGACGCACCCTTGGATCCGGCGGTCGTCCCAGGAAATGCCTAACGTCCTTCTTGTGATTACCGTTCTCATAATACCTCAATAAATCCTATAATACACTATTCGGTGATTGTTGTTAATGCGTTCCAGCAATGCCTTGACATTTACCTGTGCACCGGAGGGCATGATCCCCTTCACATCCACGGAAAATCTCGTACTCTTGATGTCAAGCGTGCTCTTTATCCAGGTTGTTTCAGCGGAAGAGTCCGTGAGGTCGAGACCCCGGGCACAGGAGAAGTCATTGCTTTTGAAAGGCCTGCATGCGATAATATTATTCACCACACTCTCAGTAAAACGATCGGATATGCTCCTGAGCACGGTATCGGATGCCGTATTGATATTGATTTTGCCGCTGTTAGCCGTGTTCGGGGGGCATACGGTGATGAAGTCCCTGATGCCCACATAGTGTTCGGTTCCGAAGAAGTATTCTTTTTTCATCCCCCTGACCAGCATGATCTCCTCGATGCTGTCCATGGGTCCGTTCTTGCAATGATACGGCGGCTCGAGGGACTGGTAGTACTCGTCCTTGGCTCCGAATGCCGTCTCTGTTTGCGCAGTAGTAGTGACCCAGGCAATGACATCATCGGCCAAGTCTTCAAGCTCCTCAGGTGAGATATCTATAATCAGCACGACGAAGAGGTTCTTGAACTGCTGTTTCCTGAATTCGATCTTGTCGTCTTTGATGGCCAGGCTGTTGAGGTCGAACTTGGAGCTTTCATCCGTAATGGTGCCTGTGAGCTGGGAGCCGTCGAAGTATTGGGAAGCATTGGCCGCATAGAGCGGGAACTGGGCCCACTGTTCATCCAGGGAATCGTAGCCGGGATTGTCCTGGCTGAGGATGACCTTGGCCGCCTCGACACCCGCCAGTGCTATATACTGCGCCTGCATCGAGTCACGGAAGTTATAGGCAAGCTGTATATCCAGTCCTTCATCTGCGCTGAAGCTCGCGATCATGGCGGAAAATAGCGCCACCATGCTCAGCACCAGTATGAGGACGACCCCTCTCTTGTCTTTGAACAGCTTCATGCCACGCTAACCTTGCGGAGGATTCAATTTGATGCCGGAGAGCGGCAGAAAGGCCGTTGCGGAAAAGATCTGTTTATCTTTGCCTGATTCCATGGTGAGTGTCACCTTGACCTGTTTCGGCAGGGTCAGCTTCCGGGCAAGGTCCCACTCGTTGACCTCCTGATTCGATTCGTCGATGTACACGATATTCATGGCAAGCACGCCGTCCGCCATCTCCATCTCATTGCCCGACTTGGTGATTCCGGCGTGCGGGGTCGGGTCCTCCCTGCGCATAAGAGTGTAGACACTTTTCCTGTCTTCCATCTCCTTGAGATAGTAGTCCACTTCACAGATACCCCCCGGTACCTTTGAGAACCCGATGTCGGTTGTGGTGGTGAAAGAGATGGTGTCCTTATCCACTCCGCTGCTGTCGTCATTGACGCCTATGAACCGGTACATGGATAAATCCTGGGTCGTCATCTGTGTTCTTCCCGCAGGCACATAGGAACAGGTCAAGTCCTTTATCATCCGGTCCATGATTATCCTGACGGTCTGATATGCCTCCCTTTGGGTGCGGACGGCCTCGATATTTTTATGGGACTGGAAAAAGGCGAAGTTCACCGTGGCGATGATAACCGCTGCGATAGCGACGGCCAGAAGCAGCTCCAGGAGGGTGAAGCCGCTATTTTGATGCGAGGAAAGAGATGAACTTCGATTCAAGAGGGCTCCCCCCCCCGCCCCACTTTACAGTAAGGCTGTACTTGAGGTATCCGGTCAATGGGGTAGTTTCGATCTTCTCCTGATAGGTATAGCCTTTAAAATCTTCGCCGAAATCCCCCTGGCTCTCCCCCGGTGAGACGACGCGTATTCCCGAGGTGACATCCGAGATCCGCTCCTGGGCGAGCAGGCTCGATGTGGTGAGAAAGCGCGATCTGATAGCCATGTTGATGCCCTGGCTCTCGGCATTGAGGAGCCAGAGGAAGGTGATGCTCAATATAACGAGTGCGACGAGGACCTCTATCAGGGTGAACCCCTTATCCATAGGTCACCTCCACGAAGTGATCATAGAACTTGAGTGTCCCGGAAAACGGCTTGACCACAAGAGTGTATGTTGTGCCCAGGGGCCCGTCGAGATAGATCACTCCCTGCTCGACCACACCCTCCGTGGTGATGCGCAGGTCCATCTCGCCTTGATCCTTCTGCGGCTGGTAGGAACTCTTGATGCTCTTCAAGGTGACTCCGTCGGGCATCTTCCTTTCCTTGAGCATCTCAGGCTCCTTCCCCGAGCTTTCGGGCATGGGATACAGTGCTATCTTGTTATTATCAATATCGAAGCGGACCAGATATACCTTGTGCTGGGTAACTGCCGATGAACGGGCCACCTGGATAATGGTCGTGATATCCCTTACCGCCCGGTCCATGTTCGATGTGGACAGGCTGCTGAATACCCGCGGGCCTATGTATCCCAGCGTAATGGCGATGATCGCAAGAACGATCATCAGCTCGATGAGGGTGAATCCGTGCCTATTTCTTTTCAGTCTGCGCCCCTTGACCCTCATCTTCCCAGTTCCCGATGGCGGCATTTTCTCCCTGCCCCCCTGCCTGGCCGGTCGGACCGTAAGAGAAGAGATCGAAGCCCGTGGTGTTCTTCATTCCGGGGAACATGTAGACATAATCGTTACCCCACGGATCTTTCGGCACCTTGTTCTTTTCCAGGTATCCGCCCTCCCTCCAGTTCCTAGGGATGTTGCCTGTCGTGGGTTTCTCCACCAAGGCCTTGAGCCCCTGCTCGCTTGAAGGATACTCGCCGCTGTCAAGCTTGTACATGTTGAGCGCGTTCTCCAGGGCCTGGATCTGAGTCTTGGCCTGGGTCCGCCTGGCTTCTTCCGGCTTGCCCATGATCCTGATGCCCACAAAAGTGGCCAGGATGCTTAAGATGACGATGACCACGAGGAGCTCTATCAATGTGAATCCTTTTGTGTACCTGTTCATGTGTCCTCACCTCTGATATTCTAATGTTTACCGTACAATGGTACTCATCTCCAGCATGGGCAGGAGGATGGAAAGCACGACGAAACCCACCAGCGTACCCATGATGACGATCATAAGGGGCTCGATCACCGAGGTGAGCCCCGCAACGGTCGTCTCCACATCGCTTTCATAGGATTCAGCGGCCTTCATGAGCATCTCTTCAAGACTGCCGCTCTTCTCGCCCACGCTGATCATGTGCACGAGAATAGGCGGGAAAACACCCGACTTCTTGAGTGGGGCAGCGAGGCTCGAACCGTCCATGACCTCTGCGATGGAATTCTCGATGGAGATCTCGATGATCTTGTTCTGGACAACGGTCTTGACGATCCGCAGCGATTCTATGATGGGGACTCCCGATGAAAGCAGCGTGCCTAAAGTGCGGGCGAACCGGGCCACTGAAACTTTCTTGTAGATGGTGCCGTAAACCGGGAAACGCAGCCTGAAGCTGTCGAATTTGTAGGCCCCGTTATCGGTCTTCCTCCACCTGTTGATCAGGACAATGGCGACAATGACGCCTAAGATGATCATCCACCATGTCCATGAAAGGAAAGAGCTTATGGCGATGAGTATCCTCGTGGGCAGGGGCAGTGTCTGTTTCATGGTTTCGAACATGCCGACCACCTTCGGGACCACTGCAGTGAGCAGGTAAAGGAGCACCACAACGCAGATCAACAAAAGTACAGCAGGGTAGACCATGGCCGCCCCGATCTTGGCTCTCAGCCGGTGCTGGCCTTCCATGAACTCGGCAAGGCGCAGCAGGACAACATCCAGGGCGCCGCTCGCCTCACCGGAACGCACCATATTGACGTACAGCTCGGGGAAAACCCTCTTGTGCTGTTCGAGGGAGTCGGCAAAAGACAGACCCTCATTCACGGAGTCCCTCACCTGGGCTATGGTCTTCTTCATGGCAGGCGAGTCGGTCTGCTCATACAGGGCGCTCAAGGCATCCACAAGCGGGATGGAGGCACCGATCAGAGTCGAGAGCTGACGGGTGGTGACAGTCAGGTCCTCCATCCCCACCCTTCCTAAGAGGCCCCTGATGGATATGTCTTTGAGGGGATGTGCCAGGCCATGGGCCTCTTCCGCAATGTTACTTACGAACACCCCCTGGGAACGGAGCTTCAACTTCGCTTCCCTGATGGAGATCGCGTCGATCATGCCTGTGGAGGCCTTACCCTTGTCGGTATATCCGCTCCAGGTATATAGTGCCAAGTCTTTTCCCCTTACCGCCTCTTATTTGGCAGGTGCTGCAGGTACCGTCCCGGGGGCGGGAACAGCCGGTTTCTCCTGGGTCATGGTATCCTTGAACTGGGCAAAGTACTTCTCATTGACTTCGATCTTGGTCTTCTTTCTGATCTCAGCCTTGAGGTCGCCCACAGCCTTGTTCACCTTCTCACGCATAATGATGTTCTCTATGGATTTCTTCATCTGGTCATAAGGCTTCTGCTGCCCGGCCACGACCTTATCGGCCTTGAGGATGTAGTAGCCCCCGCTCGCAGGATGTACTACGGGGCTGAGCTCTCCTTCTTTCAGGCTGAATACCTCCTTTTCCAGAACAGGATCGAGCTTTCCGGGCATGATAAGCCCGATATCCCCTCCTTTGGGAGCGGTCTCTTTATCCTTGGAATACTGCTTGGCCAGAGCTGAAAAATCCCCGCCCTTCTTGATCTTGTCAAGAACCGTCTTTGCGTCCGGCTCTGAAGAGAGCACTATCTGATGGGCAAAGACACGGGGGTGCGCACCGTATCTGTCCTGGTGATCGTCATAGTATTTCTTTATCTCGGCATCGGTCACCTTGATGTTTTTCCTGAGATCCTCTTCCACCTCGCGTGCAAGTGCCTGATCAACGAGCATATCCAGCCTGAGCTGGACGTCTTCCCTTTTGTCGATCCCCCGCTTGCGCGCCTCCCAGGCCAGCATCTCCATGCTGACGAACCCATCGGCAATCTCCCGGCGGATACGGGCGGCACCGTAATGTGCGCTTACCTGCGGCGGCAGGCTGCTGAGGAATTTATCGATCTGCCTGTCATAGATGACCTTGTCACCGACCCTGGCCACCACATGGCTGTCGTTTCCGGACCCGAGCCCACCCTTTTCCAGCTTGGAACATCCGACCATTAACATTAAAAATAAAACCACCAGAAATAATGCACCGTACTTCTTCAAGTTATCCTCCTTCATCTTGTTCGCTTGTTCATTGATACTCACCTTGCCGTTCACGATAACACCAACATTTCCGTATGTCACTACCTTAGCTTTTTCATCAGTTTCAGGCCGTGTTCAGGACCGCGATCAGGACCCCTTCGGCCACCGTTACCTGAGCTGAATCGCTTTTCACTACATTGCTTATCCCGTAAGGTTTTCCAATCTCCATGGAAGCACAGTCGAGCTCATAAAAGAAGCCATTGAGCGTAATGCCTTCGACACGCTCGGTAAGGGGCAGAAAGGATATGGTCCTGCCCCAGTTGTCCTTTATTATCTCTTTCTTATTCACCAGAAAGACCTGCTGGGTGTCCGAGACCATCCGCGCGACAACCCCGCGGCGCAAGGCTGTGAACAAGAGGTGGATATTGGCGAGGGTATGATCGAGCCGATTACCGATGGCGCCGATGATCTCAAGACGTCTTGCACCCCGGGATATGGCCTCTTCCAGGGCGATCTCGGTGTCGGTCCTGTCCTTGTCGGGGCTGAAATGTTTCAACTCGACACCGAGCCCGGCAAGCCTTTCTGCACTTTCATCATCGAGTGAATCCATATCCCCCACCACGAGCTGGGGTGTTATCCCTGCATCAAGACAGTACTTGGCTCCTCTGTCTGCAGCGATGATCAGAGACGCCATAAGCGCCCTTCCTCTCAGCAGTTCTTTTCCCGGCGGCTCTCCGCCTGCAACGATCAGGAACATAGCGCGTATAAACATCTATTGGACGGCGAAGTCAAGACGGTGAATGGAAGATAAAACCGGACCATGGCATGATTCACCCATGCAACTTTGCCATAGCAGGCTAACCCCGCATGGATTTACAGAATCCTTCATGATATACTTCTTTCATTAC
>DATKLV010000189.1:0-3948 GCA_035542255.1 Desulfomonilia bacterium
GGTCTTTTTTTGTCAAGGCACAATTCCCACTGAAATCAATATGGCACAACGGCTCTACACGGCCGGTTACGGACCATCCCTCCTGGTAAATCAAGCGATCTGTTTTCTTCCACCTTCTCCTCTCCATTGACAAACTTACAAGTGACATTACTAAAAAGACTTTAGGAGCGTCTTGTTCAGTATTTATGTAAGGATCTCAACCCTGAAAAGCGTTTTTGAGATTTGAGGTGGATTATGAATGAAAAACAATCGAACGCAGATGCCTCAACGGATTTCTTCCAGCCTATACTAACCATGATGAACAAGTTTTTCACAAATGTTCCCGGCATGATGTCAGGGGCGAAAACAACAGACGCTGAGACCAAACCCGAGGGTTCTTCACGGCTTTCACAGGAGGCCCTGCTCTCCATCTTCAAGACATGGGGAACCTTGTCTTCAGCCATGAGCGAACCGTCTGCGGTAGGTGCCGTGGCGAGCGGAATGGCATCTATGCCGGATATCATTTCAAAGTTCTTCCATACAGGCATGTCGGGCTTTCTCAAGATCAATGAACAGATATCTGACAAACTCAAGGAGATGGGCAAGAGGACAGAGGCATACAGCTTCGACAACCTGAACCAGGACAGCGTCAAGGTCTGGTCAGATTACTACAACAAGGAGATCCGTCAATACCTCAAGGTACCCCAACTCGGGCTGGTGCGTTTCTATCAGGAAAGGTTCTACCAGACCATTGACAAGTTCAACCTTTTCAGCACCACATTTACCGGGTTCATTCAGATCCTCCTGCTCCCCATGGAGAAGGCATTCAAGGTCCTGCAGGATAAGATCGACGAGCAGATCCGGGAAGGGAAAACCCCGGAAGATCCCCATGAGTATTACCGCTTGTGGGTGAAGATCCTCGAAGGCCACTTCATGACCCTCTTCAAGTCACCCGAGTATAACAAGGCGCTTGCCGAAACGCTCAGTTCCTATGAGGAATACCTGAATGCCCGAAACAAGATCGTGACGGACGCCATGCAGTCGCTGCCCATACCCACAAACAAGGACCTCGATGACCTTTATGATGAGCTCTATCACCTCAAGAAGAGGGTGAAAGATCTGGAAAGGGCGAACAAGGATCTCAAGAAGTCGGCTGCATCAGGAGGCTAAGCCATGGAAGAAAAACCAAGGATTCCGGTTGACATAATCCTTAAGCACCTCGCAGAGGATGCCGATAAGGCGCAAGACCGCGCCAAAAAGGCCTCCGAGGTCCTGCTGGGCCCCTTGGAAACGGACATCGCCACCACCCCGTACGAGGTTATCTACCAGGAAGACCGGGTTAAGCTGAAGCATTACCTGCCCGTGCGCGAACCCTCCAGGGAGATCACCACCCCCCTGCTCGTCGTCTACGCGCTGATCAACCGGGAGACCATGCTTGACCTGCAGCCGGAACGCAGCGTGGTGAAGAACTTTCTTGAGGCGGGTATCGACCTGTACATGATCGACTGGGGGTACCCATCCCGGAAGGACAAGTACCTTACCATCGATGATCATGTGAACGGCTATATGGACGATATCGTGGACCACATCAGGGACCTGTGCAAGGTTGATAAGGTCAACCTCATGGGTATCTGTATGGGAGGCACCTTCTGTGTGATCTATTCGGCCCTTCACCCGGAAAAGGTCAGGAATCTTGTTACAACCGTATCCCCAACCAACTTCGACACCGACCAGGGGCTGCTGCATATCTGGATGAAAAACGTGGATGTGGACCAGATGATCGACGCCTTCGGCAACATGCCGGGCGACATCATGAATTTCGGGTTCCTCCTGCTGAACCCGGCCCGTCTCATGATCGACAAATACGTGGGATTTATCGAGAACATGGATAACAAGTCATTTGTGGAGAACTTCATCCGCATGGAGAAGTGGATCTTCGACAGCCCGGATGTGCCGGGCGAGACTTTCCGGCAGTTTGTGAAGGACTGCTACCAGAAAAACCTGCTCATCCAGAGCAAGATGGTAATAGGCGGCAAGCGGGTGGACCTGAAAAAGATCACCATGCCCATGCTCAATATCTACGGGCAGTATGACCACCTCGTACCGCCCGGGGCCGCAGATAAGATCACGGGAGCGATAGGGAGCACGGATAAGGAAGATGTGTGTCTCGACACCGGCCATATAGGTATTTATGTAAGCTCCAAGACACAGAAGGAGTTCACCCCCAAGATCATCAGATGGCTGAAGGACAGGGACAAGCCTAAGACTGAAATCAAGTTGAAAAAGCAGGCCATGCGGAAACCTTCAAGGAAGCCTCAAAAAGATTCGTGGACTGCAAGGACAAAGAATACCACCCGCTCAAAGGAGATAACCAATGCCTGAGAAACGTGATTACTTCAAGACATTCTGCAAGGTAAGCAGGGCCTTCGGCACCACACTGAAAAAAGAAAAGCTGCTGGACCTCATTGTGCAGAGCGCCATTGATACCATGGACGGCAAGGCAGCATGCCTTTTCCTTGAAGACGAAGATAAAAAGAGCGATGTCTTTGTCCCCATAGCCCAGAAAGGCCTGTCCAAGAACTACCTCCATGCCGAGCCCAGGGAGGCAAAACGGGCTGCAGAAGAGATTATGAAGAAGGGCTACATCGCCATCCACGACGCCATAAAAGACCAGCGTGTGAAGACTCACGAACTCAAGAAGAAGGAAGGCATAGCATCCATCCTGGTCGTGCCGGTCATGGTCAAGGAGCGGGTGATCGGCGTGTTGTCCCTGTACACGGGAAAACCACGTATCTTTTCAGAAGACGAGATCCTATTCCTCACCGCGCTCGCCGAGCAAGGCGGTATGGCCATTGAGCGCGCCCGACTGGTCATGCAGATCACGCGGAACATCCGGATATTCAGCAGCATAGCCCAGGGGCTCAATGAGAGCCTGGATATAAGAATCATCATGGAGCGCCTGTCCAAGGACATGGCCCATGCGCTCGGTGTCAAGGCGGTTTCCGTGAGGCTCATCGATAAGGAAAGGGAGGTGCTGGAGCTTGTGTCCAGCTACGGCCTGAGCAAGAAATACCTGAACAAGGGCCCGGTACGGGTCGAGAAGAGCGTAACCGAAGCTCTCAAGGGCAAGACCGTGGTGATCACGGACGCCACCACCAACAGGGAAGTACAGTACAAGGACGAGAAAAAGAAAGAGGGCATCGCATCGATGCTGACCGTGCCCATCAAGGTCAAGGACGAGGTTATCGGGGTGATGCGGTACTATACTGCGGAAGAAAGGGATTTCACCGAGGGCGAGGTCATGCTGGCAGAGGCTGTTGCCGTCCTCGGCGGTCTCGCCATCCATAACGCTTCCATGTACCTCATGTTGAAGCAGGACATGCAGTGCCTCAAGGAAGACATGTGGAGCCATAGGTCGTGGTTCTAGCGTAAGGGAGGAAGACACATGCTCGGCAGATCGATCAATGAAATGAAGGTCGGCGATTTCGCCGAATTCTCAAAGACCGTGTCCGAGACGGACATCTACCTGTTTGCAGGCATCGTGGGCGACTTCAACCCGGCCCACCTGAACGAGGCCTATGCCAAGACCACCTTCTTCAAGACCCGCATCGCCCACGGCATGCTCGCCGCGGGCTTCGTCTCATCGGTCATCGGCATGCAGCTGCCCGGCCCCGGAACGATCTATATCAGCCAGGAGCTGAAATTCCTGGCCCCGGTTCGCATCGGCGACACGGTGACCGCCCACGTGGAGGTCTCCGAGATGAACATGGAAAAGAACCGGGTGAGGCTCAAGACATGGTGCGTGAACCAGGACGGCGTGAAGCTCCTGGAGGGCGACGCCATGGCAAGCCCGCCGAAGAAGGGATAAAGACTTAGTGAATCAACAATCCCGAAACATCATTGCGGTGATACTCACCGGCATCTGGGTGAATGCATCCGAGTTTTTGAGAAATGAGGTTCTTCTCAAAA
>DATKLV010000190.1:0-8466 GCA_035542255.1 Desulfomonilia bacterium
GTTGTTTTAAAGGCGATTGTCCGTTCCCTGTCCTGCCTTATCGGGAAAATATTGCACCCAGGGAAGCAGATATTACCTTTTCTGATTATGCTGCAATTTACGATGAACGGGACGGTGTTTCTGCGCTGACCCCGGGCGAGGCTTGGACTCGATGTGCCTTCCCACGGCAATGAAAAGATCCATGCACTTGTCGATAATATCATCCAGCGGAGTGACGAACCCACCCAGCACCCATTCATGAGAGATGAGGACGATCGATCCTGCCAGGCCGGTAGGTATGATATTGCCCCTGAATGCATCGTCGCTGATGCCGGGGAATGCCTTCATGAGAAACAGCTTTACCATCTCTGCGAGCACGCGCATGGCTTCCCGGTATTGCCTGTCGATCCCGGGGCTTACCCCCATGACCTCGAAAAGCTGTGTCTGTGCCTTGAGCGGGTTTTCCTGGAAACCGTAAAGAAACATCCTTATGGCTGACGAAGCAGCATCGAGAGGCCGGTTCCCTGCTTCATCGAGAATCTTCAGGGTATCCGATTTCTGCTTGTCCACCAGTTCCTGATACACCGCCGACAGCAGATCTTCCTTGTTCCGGAACGATTCGTAGAAGTAACGCTCCGTCAGGCCTGCAAGCACGCAGATAGTCTTGATGTTGGTCTTTGCATAGCCCCTTGTGCCGAAGGCTTCCAAACCTGCGGTGAGGAGCTTCTTCCTGCGTTCGGTTTCCCTCAGATCCGCCTTGACACCTCCGTAGACCCGCTGTTGCAGCGCCCTATTCTTCATGAAGGAAATTCTGACAATAACTCTTGTCAAAGTCAAGCACATCTGATAAATTTGACAATGTTTCATGTCAGTTTAAGCAAACAGATAAATGTGAGGGGGCGGCACTATGAGGGAGAGGAGGGATATCCGTTTCACGTCACAGGGCCGGAACTGCACAGGTTGGTTCTACCCTGTTGCTGGAAAGGAAGCATCACCGTGTATCATCCTGGCGCACGGCTTTGGAGGGACCAAGGAAATGCGCCTGGATGCTTATGCCGAGTCCTTCGCGGATGCCGGGTACCATGCCCTGGTGTTCGATTACCGCCACTTCGGCGAGAGCGAGGGTGAACCGAGGCAGATACTCGACATCAAAAAGCAGCACCAGGACTGGCATGCCGCTGTCCGGTTCGCAAGGGGGCTTCCCGGAGTTGACCCTTGCAGGCTGATCCTCTGGGGCACATCCTTCAGCGGCGGGCATGTGATACCTGTGGCAATAAATGAGAGCGGCATCGCGGCAGTCATCTCGCAGGTGCCGCACCTGGACGGCATGGCAACCGCTGTCGCCTCGGGCCCCACCCAGAACTTCAGGCTGGGGATGGCAGCCTGGCGCGACTTGATACGCATGGCACTGAGACGGAGTCCCTACTATGTTCCCATAGTCGGAAAACCGGGCGAGCCGGCGGCCATGACGGCGCCCGATGCCGATGAGGGGGTAAAGAAGCTTTATCCAGAAAATTTCGTGCCCAACGAGCTTGTGGCAGCCCGCATATTCCTCAAGGTAGGCCTTTATTCACCGGGCAGGCTTGCTTCCAGGCTCACGGTCCCCTGGCTTGTCCAGGCGGCATCGGAAGATCTGACAACCCCGGTGAAGCCTGCCATTAAAGCGGTCATGAGAGCGCCTAGAAGTCAGCTCATCATCTACAGATGCGGCCACTTCGAAGTGTACGTGCCGCCGCGTTTCGGTCAGACGGTGGAAGATCAGATCACATTCTTAAGACATTGTCTGAAATAATAAAGAGGAGGGCACCCATGTCCCCAGGAATTAGCAGGCTGGACATCAGGAACCGCGTGGCGCTGGTCACCGGTGCCGCGCATGGTATAGGAAGGGCCACAGTAATAAAGATCAAGGGGAAGGGCGGCATCCCTGTGTGTGTGGATCTTCCTTCGGACGCGCTCGATTCCCTTGCAGCCGAACTCGGTGAAAATGCGCTTGTCATGCCGTGCGATGTGACGGATGCCGCCGGCATGAGGGAGGTGGTCGCCAAGGCCGTCGCAAGGTTCGGCGGTGTGGATATCGTTGTCGCCAACGCCGGCATCGAGAGGATCGATCCATCATGGGTCATGCCTCCCGAAGAATTCGAGCAGGTGCTTCAGGTCAATATCTTCGGGGTATACCGTTCCATCAGACCTGCATTGCCGTACGTGATGGAGAGGAAGGGACACATTGTGGCCGTATCCTCCGTCTCGGCGCTCGTTCCCTGGCCCCTGTGCGCGGCGTATGGTGCATCGAAGGCCTTTGTATCCTCATGGATGCGCTCGCTCCGCCTTGAGCTTGCAGGCACGGGAGCCACTGCGGGCGCCGTGTATTTCGGCTATATCGATACCGATATGATGAAGCGGTCTGCGGCCCGGCAGGTGGTTGTTGAGCTGTTCGATTCTCTTCCCCCCTTCGGCCTCGGCATGAAGCCGAGGGAACCTGAATTTGCAGCGGACAAGATCATCAGGAACATTGAATCGCGCTCGGCAATGGAGTTTTCCCACCTCGATGTGAAAAGCACGTTCA
Source organism: Desulfomonilia bacterium (assembly GCA_035542255.1). Classification (GTDB taxonomy): domain Bacteria; phylum Desulfobacterota; class Desulfomonilia; order UBA1062; family UBA1062; genus MWEI01. Next base: position 2,543 of record DATKLV010000190.1, read on the forward strand.
TCCTCCGCGGATTCATGCACCTGTTCGATGATGTGACAGGCCGTCTCATGAAAATGGGTGAGGTGATAAAGAGAAATTACGGGGGCTGACATGGAATACTACCGGAACAAGAACATCCTCCTGACAGGCGCGTTCGGCGGGTTCGGTCTATGTTTCATCTCAGAGCTCCTGTCCTTCGGGGCGAATCTGATCCTGAGCGACGCGCCGCAGCAGGCCTCGGCGTTCCTTGACGGCACCGGGAACTTGCAGACAGTCTGCGCAGGGAGGGACAAGCAGGTCCTTTCCGTGATTCCGGCGGATCTTTCTTTCGCGGAAGGGTGCAGGAACCTGTATGACGAATACCGGAAGCTCGGCACCGGCGTGGATATGATCATCCACAATGCAGGCATCGGTTTCGGGGGCGAATATGTCGATGTACCCCCCGACCTCAATGAAAAGGTCGTCTCTGTCAACCTCTTGTCCATCATGCGGCTGAATGCGCTTTTCCTCCCCGAGCTCATCAGCCGGAGATCAGGCCATCTGATCTATGTGTCATCCGTTGCCGGGTTCGTGGCGACACCTCTGGCCGTATCCTATTCCACATCGAAGTTCGGCGTGCGCGCATTTGCCATGGCGCTGCATGGAGAGATCAGGAAGCACGGTATCCGGACCACCATCGTGTATCCGTTCTTTTCCAAGACACCCATCCTGAAGTCGCCCGTATTCGGCAACCCGGAGGTGGCCGTCATGCCCGGTTTCTGTGCATCCTCGCCCGGGCATGTCGTGACCTGCACGCTCAAGGGTGCTCGGAAAGGAAGGCTCCATATCTGTCCCGGGTTCTTCTCCAAGGTGATGTGGCTCGCGGTCCGGTTATATCCGGTCATATCATCCCAGCGGAAGATTCAGGGGTACTCATGAAGAATCGGTACTGGGGTCCATGCTGCCCCCTCCTCTTTCCTGAGGCTATCGCATAAGTTATTTTCTTTCATTCCCGCGGAAGCGGGAATCCAGTTTTCACTTGCTTTCCGGGTCGCCGCCTCACCGAGCGAGTCAAGGACAAGTTTCGCGGGGACAAGGAAGACTCCCTTTTTTTATGACAACCTCTTCCAGAGAGGGGGGGACTCGGAACACACGTGATCGTATCATCCTGAGCCTTGCCTTAATCTTAATCCACCTAGGCATTTTTCCTAAGAAATTTTTAATGTTATTCTAATGTTCGTTTAATCATACCTACCGTAAAGATGACGGCATCAACAAAAAAACTCTGGAGGAAAGTAGAATGAAAAAGATTTTCAGCTTGATTGCAGTTCTGGTAGTGGTTTGCTTTGCAACGATGGTTTTTGCCGCCGATGCACCGAAGACGGACACCAAGGCAGCCCCCGCCGCCACAGAGGTTGCGAAACCCGCCCCCGACACGGCAAAGGGTGATGTAGCAGCTCCTGAGAAGGCCAAAGTCGAGAAGAAGGTCAAGAAGGTAAAGAAGGTCAAGAAGGTGAAGAAGGCAGCAGCAAAGGAAGAGAAGAAGGCAGAAGAGAAGCCTGTCGAGAAGAAGGCTGAGTAGTAAAGGACAAATAAAGAGGTATGGAGGATGAAAAGGATAGCGCTGTTGGTATGCGTCCTTGGGATTTTCTCCCTGACCTGCTTCGGACAGGATACGAACGTTCCGGCAGGGAAGGGGGGAACTCCTCCTCCGGCCTCTTCATCTAAGAAAATAACCAAGCCGGCGGTCAAGCCTTCGGAGGTGAAGGGCAAGGTTGAGGAAGTGACCTTGGCCGATCCGACAAAGGGTGTCAGGGCCGAGATAATAATAACCGGAGAAGACGCCAGGCGCTACACCTTACTGGTGAGGTCCACAACCACCATTTACGGGCAGGACTGGAAGGCCATATCCCTCGATAAGCTGGTAAAAGGCCAGCAGGTGAGGGTTCAGTACATCACCAACAAGGACGGCATGTACGTGGCTTTATCCATTAAACCTTTTGGTAAGCAGAAACCTCTTATAGAAAACAGCGCGTCATAACTTTGCATACCTCAAGTCGCTCTTTAATCCGCGACTTTCAGAACGATCTTTCCTATATGCGTTCCGCTTTCAATAATCCTGTGTGCCTGCGCGGCCTCGGCAAGGGGGAATACCTGATGGATTACCGGAGCGCAGCGGCCGGAATCGAGTACCGGCCAGACCGTAAGGTACAGATCGCGGGCGATCCGCCCCTTTTCGTCGGTGGATCTCGGCCGCATCATGGAGCCGGTTATGATCAGCCGGCGGGACATGACATGCATGAGATCGATTTCGACCTTTGATCCCTGCATCACGGAGAGCTGTACAAGGCGGCCGTCCATGGCCAGGCAGCTCAGGTTGCGCGCCGTATTCGGGGCTCCGATGATATCGAGCACCACATCCACACCTTTCCCGGCTGTCAGCTCCATGATCCGATCGGCAAAATCGTTCTCCCTGAAATTGATGGCTGCATCCGCCCCCAGAAGGACGCAGGCGTCGCACTTTTCCTTGCTCCCTTCCGTTACATAGATGCGGCATCCGAATTCATGCACGAGCTGGATTGCAGTGATGCCGATCCCGCCGGCTCCTCCATGGACAAGCACGGAGTCGCCTTCCCTCAGGCGGCCGAGCTGGAAGATATTCACCCAGACCGTGAAATATGTCTCAGGGATGGCGGCCGCCTGGACGGCATCATAGCCCTGTGGCCAGGGCAGGCACTGCAGCCCGGGGGCCGTGCAGTATTCAGCGTATCCGCCGCCGTTGGTCAGGGCGCAGACCTTCTCCCCCGGCTTCAGATCCCTGACGTCACTGCCCGCGGATATGACTTCGCCCGCCACCTCCAGGCCGATGATCGGACTGGCATCGGCCTGAGGAGGGTAGACTCCCATTCGCTGGAGCACATCGGGATAATTCACGCCGGCTGCAAGGACACGGATCAGCACCTCATCAGCATTTGGCTTTGGCAAAGGACCCGAGCTGACGCGGAACACCTCCGGCCCCCCCGGTTTCTCCATGTCCATATATTTCATTTGTTCCGGCAACAGCATCTTTGCACCATTGCATTTGATTTCTCGAGCTAGAGTAATAAGGCGGCACACCCCTGAATCAATACCTCGGGCTCACTTTCCAAAGACAGGGCAGGAATTAAAGGTCATCCAGTATAGCTCTTTTCCAAGTGCCCGAGACCGGACTCGAACCGGTACAGGACTAAGTCCCGAGGGATTTTAAGTCCCTTGCGTCTGCCAATTCCGCCACTCGGGCAAGCACTTGTGGATGTAAACGCAACGGATCATACCTGTCAAGCATCTCCTCAAGTTTGATAGCTTCCTATTCATCCATTGCCCTGGTTATGATATTGTCCCTTCAAAACTTCGGATTTGTTCCGATCTTATTAAGTAGTGGTATCATGAGCTCACGTGGAAGGAGCATGTTATGGTCAAGGTCACCTGCCTTGGTTCTGCCGGGACGGTCACAGGTTCGAATTTCCTCGTGGAGACTACATCCGGCAAGAGGTTTCTAGTGGACTGCGGGATGTTCCAGGGCGGCAAGAGGATGGAACTCCGCAACTGGCGCGAATGGGACTTTGACCCTTCCCAGATAAAGGCGGTCTTTCTCACGCACGTTCACATAGACCACAGCGGACGTCTGCCCAAGCTCGTCAGGGACGGATTCAAGGGCAGGATCATCACCACTTCTCCCACGGCAGAGCTCTGCGAGATAATGCTCCTGGATTCAGCCCATGTTCAGGAGATGGACGCCCAGTGGCAGAGCAGGAAGAACAAGCGCAAGGCGCGTGATGAAATCAATCCGCTGTACACTATGGAAGACGCTCAGAACAGCCTCAAACATATCGTTCCTGTCAACGGCGATGAGATCATTAATGTGGAGGACGGCATCCGGGTGCGGTTCAGGAATGCAGGCCATATCCTCGGTTCTTCCATACTGGAGATGTGGGTCTCCGAGAACAGCCACGAAATCAAGATCGTGTTCTCGGGTGACATAGGCAAGGCCAATCAGCTGATCCTCAAGGACCCTGCGGAGATTTTCAATGCCGACTATCTTTTTGTGGAATCCACCTACGGCAACCGCGTGCATAAACCCATGGAGGAGAGTGAGGCCGAGCTTCTGGAGGCCATCGGTTATGCCTATAAGAATGGTGAGAAGGTGATCATACCGGCCTTTGCCGTGGAGCGCACCCAGGAAGTCCTCTACCTTCTCGGAGAGTTCCAGCGCCAGGGCAAGCTGCCCGACATGCCGATATATCTCGACAGCCCTCTGGCCATCAAGGCCACGGAGATATTCAAGAGGAATACCCAGTACTATGACAAAGAGACGACAGACATCGTGAAAAACGGCATCGATCCTTTCAGTCTGCCGAACCTCCATTACTGCGAGACCACGAGTGAGTCCATTGCGATAAACGAGCACACCGGGCCTGCCATAGTAATTGCTGGTAACGGCATGTGCACGGCAGGCCGTATCAAGCACCACCTCAAGCACAATCTGTGGCGGGAAGGCGCGAGCATCGTTATTGTCGGGTTCCAGGCCAACGGCTCCACCGGAAGGAAAATCGTTGACGGGTACAAGTCAGTGAAGATCTTCGGCGATGAAGTCGCCGTAAAGGCACGGGTATTTACCATCGGCGGGTTTTCCGCACATGCCGACCAGAACGACCTTCTGGAGTGGGTGGGGCATTTCATCGAGTCCAAACCCAAGGTCTTTGTTGTGCATGGCGAATCTCTGGTGTCCGAAGAGTTTGCGCGGGTCATCAATGAAAAGCTCGGGTTGACCGCGTATGTTCCGCGCTGGAGGGAGCGCCTCATCCTGAAGGTCAGGGAGTTCCTCGTGCAGGCGCCGGCGCCCGAAGAGGCACCCGTGGATACGAAAGCCGACATGCTCTTGGTCTTTGCCGATGTGGAACGCCAGCTTGAGGTCCTGAGAAAACGCATTGAAAAGGAAGAGAACCGGGTACGCATCACCGATGAAGAGATCGACCGGCTCAGGTATGTTGAAGAAGAGCTGGGTGAAATATTGGTTTAGGATGGAGTTGAATATCATGGAGGGGCGGCGTTAAGGAGCTATTGTGTATATTCGTACCTTGAGCGCTCCTATAATAACGCCGTTCCGATAAAACAGCCCCCGCCGCCGCCATCTCCGCCCCCAGATTTAGGTACTACTGTAGCTGGTTTGGATGACGAGCCTGCCTGTATTGCGGAGAAGTGGTTGAGCTTGATCTCGATGGAAGGAGGCGAATAATCAGGATGATCGACTCGGGATCCCTCAACCATCCATCCGAGTGCGGCTTCCTGAACATTACCCTGTCCGTCGCAGGCGAGAACCCATGATGCCCCGTCAGAGAAGTATACACTCACCTGGCTGAGATCGGTATAACCGGCACAAGGTATAACGACCTTCACCGGCGTATTGAATATCGTGGGCGGCTGCAGGTTGAGCACGAGGCCCACTGCGTACACACCGTTCTCGTCGAGGGCACTGATTTCACCTGAAGGCCCGAATTCGGGCTTGACAGGCTCTTCACTGTTGAAGATCACCACGGCTCCTGCCAAAAGGCCGCTTAAAACTTCAATGCCCGAGTCGTAGCCGCCCGTAAGCACGGGGTCGCCTGGCTTCAGGGCGGCTGTGACGGGTGATGTCGATGCCGCACTGTCATGTTGGTCCCTGGTCTCCACAGCGAAGCTGTAGGTCTGTTCTTTCATCTGGTTGCCCTGGCGGTTCATGGCCGCAACCGTGAACGTGACCCTGGCTCCATAGGGGAAGAGGCCGATAGTGGTTTCCCGGGATCTGTCATAAACCGCCCAGAGGCTCTTCACCCCGGTATCATTCTCGTCGGAGAGCTTCACGACCCTCACAACATTCGTGTTCGCGAGGTTAACCGTGTAGACAGGATTCGTTCCATCATCGATACTGAAGATGATGCTGCCGGGGT
>DATKLV010000191.1:0-4962 GCA_035542255.1 Desulfomonilia bacterium
TGAGCTCAAGGGGATAACGATTGCCGGTGATGAGATCCCGACCCTTATCGATGAGATTCCCATCCTGGTGGTTGCAGCCGTCCTGGCAGCGGGCACGACGGTTATAACGAACGCCAGGGAGCTGCGGGTGAAGGAAACGGATCGCATCGCCGCCATGGTACAGGGATTGTCACGGCTCGGGGCTGAGGTGGAGGAACTGGATGACGGTCTCATCGTCAAGGGATCTGCACGTTTAACCCCCGGGAATATCTCCACCTTCTCCGACCACAGGATCGCCATGTCATTCTCTATCCTCTCCAAGGCATCAGGTATTGATATACACATCGATGACAGGGACTGCGTTGCAATATCCTACCCCACCTTCTTTACGGATATGGATAAGCTCAGATGACCTACCGCATCATCACCTTGGATGGACCTGCAGGCAGCGGAAAATCAACCGTGGCAAAGAAGGTGGCAAAGGATCTTGGGTATACCTTCCTCGATACAGGGGCCATCTACCGTGCAGCTGCCATTGCAGTCGACAGATCGGGCTGCAATTTTCATGATGGTGAAGAATGCGCTTCGGTCATCTCAAAGATCATCATCAGGATCTCAGGTGAACATATATTTCTGGATGAGCATGACGTGACAGAAGAGATCAGGTCTCACCATATCAGCGAACTTTCCTCTGCAATCGCATCCCATTCAGCGGTCCGCAGGGAGCTTTTAGGTATTCAGAGGTCTTTCAAAGCGATGTCATCGCTGGTTGCCGAGGGAAGGGACACGGGTTCAGTGGTATTTCCCGATGCGGATATCAAGTTTTATCTCGACGCTGATCCTGAAGAGAGAGCAAGGCGCAGACATAGAGAGCTGACTGCCAAAGGGATCGACCTATCAATGGATCAACTCAAAGATGATTTGATGAACCGGGACCTACGGGACAGTTCAAGGGCGAACGCACCTCTTTCAATACCGGAAAATGCAGTTGTGGTTGATACGACACACCTTACGCTCGAAGAGGTAGTAGAGACGATCCTCTCAGAGATCAGGGAGAGGTTATCCGATAAGTAAACGGTCCTTCTTGCCGGCATCCTCTAGAGTGGCATCTCTGCGCATTTCCTGCGCCATATGGTCGAGGATCTCCTTGGAGAAGTTGATAACATCCTTGTTGGTGAATCCATTGCGGATGAGTTCCTTGTAAAGACTCTTGGCAAGGATCTTGGTAGCCCTCGTAGTATCCATATTCTTCAAAATAATATCAAGATTGCCTTTTCTGCTCATATCCATCCCTCGTCTCTCTCTGCCTCCCAATAATGCATCGACCATGCCAAGTAAGTCAATTGTTAATTTTCTGTTAAAAAATAGGCGGTTGCATGTTTAGCCAGACAATCCCCCTAAGCCTTATTGTGGATATTCTGCAATAGGTGAATCAGTATTCATACCGTGCGCATAGGCCTGAGGCCGAGATCGGGAAAAGTCACCACTGCTGATGAAAAAACGCAACTCTTCAATGTGTTTCATGTCCTTTATGCATCCTTGAGCGTGCATATACATGAAGGGATACATTCCTTGGTTCCGGATATTGAACAGTGGCTGCGATCCTCATAATTCGGATATAGTATAAAGGATTATTTTCTCTCATTTCAGGGTATCTGATCAACTATATCGTTTCATGGTCATTCGGCGCTGGTAACCGTAACCCTTGTTCGTCGAAAGATGAAGGCCTGCGCTTGCGGAACCTCCTGCGTCTCTTCTTATGGAGTTTATCGATGTCTCTAAACGGAAATTTTTCTCTGAATGCTGCCATAAAAGCATCATGCCCATGAATAAGTCTACCTACCGCGATGAGGGCAAACATGGATGCAGCTTCTTTATAACTGGCTTTTTTTGTCAGGGACCATCGCATCCTTCCAGTCTCTATCGCCGACATCATCCGTTCCAGGATTTCCAACGCATGGATGACATTTGCCTTCAAAGCCTTTGGCATAGTTACGGACATGCCTGATCCTTCAAGCTCATCAACGAGCAGCTTCATCTTATCGCCATTAAGATGTCCTTTCTCCATGATGACTTGGTGAGCCCACGGCCACAAGAGCATACCGTAGGATATGACACTGGAGGGTTGTTCATTTCTCCTGACAGACTCGTCGAGGATGGCAAGCATCCTGACAACCTCCGATGCCAATCCGGGGGTCTCTTCTATGATTCTTCCCACATCACCCAATATGATGGAAAGCAACGAGCAGTCTGTCATCTTGCGAATGAGCACCCCTGCATAGCCTGACAGGAGATCCTTGTTCAGCTCTTCATACAATCTGGAACCTGAGCACGTGGCAAGGAGGTCTCGATTGGCCTCTATTGCACCTGCTGTATTATGTTCTATAGAAAATTTCTGGCGGGAACTGTATCTAAGAACCCTCCACATCCTCACCGGGTCTTCACCATATCTCATGGCAGGATCGCCGATTATGCAGATCCTTTTCTGTAAGATGTCTTTCAACCCGCCGACATAATCTATAATCGAGAAATTGCTGATGTCATAGAACAAGCCGTTTATGGTGATGTCTCTCCGGAATGCATCTTCCCTAGGCGTCCCGAAGGTATTGTTGTGATCGCCTGTTCCCTCGGCCGTTTCATCGGGCTCCTTTCTGAATGTGGCCACCTCGATGATCTTGCCGCCCTTGAACCGGATGTGTGCGAGACGAAATCGTTTGCCGATGAGGAAACAGTTGGCGAAAAGTTTCTTAATCTGGCCGGGTCTTGCATCAGTCGCCACATCGAAGTCCTTGGGCTTCCTGCCCAGGAGAAGATCCCGGACTGCCCCGCCTACCAGATAGGCCTTGAACCCGTTTCGTGTGAGCCTATAGAGCACTTTTAATGCTTCCGGATCTATATCTTTACGGGATATCGGGTGAGAAGATCTTGAAATGATGAGAGGTTCTCTAGTTTGGCTTGTCATTGTGGTCGTCTTTGTCCGGCTTTCCCTCAATGTTATATGATTCACTCGCCCAGTGGATAAGATCAAGACCCTTGCATCCCCTGGAACAGAAAGGTCTGTAGGGATTGCCTTCAAAGGGAACTTTCTTTTTGCATGTCGGGCACTGCACCACTCTTATCACGAGCTTCCTATTTTTACCATTGCTCATAGGAGAGTCCATTCCTCAATTATATATCTTACCCCTATGCCCTATCCCCGCAGAGCGAGCATCATCATGAAACCGCATCCGGCATGATTCGGAATCTTACGATGATAAACTGTCTATCCTGAAGAAGTCTGTCAGTCAAGATTGCCTTTATCAATAAATTTTGCTGAATTGTTACATTTATTTCTGGCTGACCTACCCATAATGTGAATTATTGGTAGTATTTTCTTTTAATAAATTTCTATTGACTTGAACAAGCAAAGAATGATTTGGTAATTACAAGCAAAAACAGCAGAAGATACAATGCAGAAAAAGATCAGAAGAAAACGGCAGATACTGCGCAACCGAACAGTCATTTTACGGTCCGCACGAGAACTCTTCCATAAGAAGGGTTTTTATGGAACCACCATGGAAGATATCGCCCAGTACTCAGGATTTGACAGAAGAACCATCTATAACCACTTTAAAAACAAGGAAGATGTCTTTGCCGCATTGATATCCGGAATTCTTGAAGATATCGATGCCATTTTTAACGATATAACCAGCGATAAGGGGACTTCCCTCGATAAGCTTAAGGAGCTTGTCTTAAGTCTTCTGGATCTATACATCGATAACTCCCAGCTTTTAAACATCTTTATGTCCGAATATGATACAAATGAGATCAAGAAGAAAAGACATCTCTCCGTATATACGCTCAAAAACATCAGCGCCTATAAAAAGATTGAGGCACGCCTTGTATCTCTGATTAAAAATGCCCAGGAAGCGAACCTTGTGGTAAATGTTCATCCATACATTCTCGCGGGCATGCTCAATGAATTGATCTTAAGGAGCGTCATTGTCCTGCACAACCAGAAGGGCGCAATCCGCAAGAAGGACATCATCCATGATATCTTCGAACTCCTAGGTAAAAATGTCGTACGGGCCCCCCTCATAACCTCGGGCAAAGCATAATATTCTTTAAGATAAAAAAGAGGGGCAGGATTAAATCCTGTCCCTCTTCGATTTACTGACGAGAGTCTTGTCTTTACATCATACCGCCCATACCGCCCATGCCGCCCATATCAGGCATGCCGCCGGGGCCTGCACCAGGACCCTTTTCCTCAGGGATCTCTGCTACCATAACCTCGGTGGTGAGCAGCAGCCCGGCAACGGATGCCGCATTCTGCAGGGCTGAGCGTGCAACCTTGGTGGGGTCAATGATGCCGGCCTTCACCATGTCTTCATACTCCTCGGCCTCGGCATTGAAACCGGAATTGCCTTTAAGGCCCTTTACCTTCTCAACCACGATACCGCCTTCCATGCCGGCATTCACCGCGATCTGGCGGAGGGGCTCTTCGAGCGCCTTCTGGATGATCTTGACTCCAAACTGCTGGTCACCGGGCACATCGAGCTTGCCCAGCTTGTCTATGCACCGCAGCAGAGCAACGCCGCCGCCTGCTATAAATCCTTCTTCAACAGCAGCCCGGGTGGCATGAAGCGCATCTTCCACACGAGCTTTCTTCTCTTTCATCTCGGGCTCAGTAGCTGCTCCGACCTTGATGACCGCAACGCCGCCGGCCAGCTTCGCAAGTCTCTCCTGAAGCTTCTCCCGATCATAGTCGGAAGACGTCTCTTCAATCTGCGCCTTGATCTGGCCTATTCTGGCTTGTATTTGCGCCTTCTTCCCGGCACCTTCCACGATGGTGGTGTTGTCTTTGTCGATGATGACCTTCTTGGCTGTCCCCAGGTCGTTGAATGTTACCGACTCGAGCTTTCTGCCGAGATCTTCAGACACTACTTCACCACCGCTCAAAATAGCGATGTCTTCCAGCATGGCCTTGCGCCTGTCACCGAAACC
>DATKLV010000192.1:0-5149 GCA_035542255.1 Desulfomonilia bacterium
CCGACCTCAACGCCGGTTCTGAACTTGACGCCCAGCTCCCTGAGAATGTCTATTTCCGCCTTGATGACATTCTTTTCGAGTCTGAACGAAGGAATTCCGAAGGTCAGCATTCCGCCGAGCATCTCCTGTTTTTCAAATACCGTGACATCGTATCCGTCGATCGCCAGATAATACGCGCAGCTGAGTCCCGCGGGGCCCGCTCCGACGATGGCAAGTTTGTTTCCATAGTCGTGGCGCTTTTTCGGAACAAATCTGTGTTCCTCTTTCATCTCCTGGTCTGCTATGAATTTCTTGATTTCATCGATGGCCAGCGGCTCGTCGATATCGCCTCTGGTGCACGCCTGTTCGCAGTCCCTGGAGCAGATTCGCCCGCATACGGCAGGAAGCGGATTGTTGATCTTGATCAGTTCGAGCGCCTCCTTGTATCTGCCCAGAGAAGCCAGTCTGATGTAACCCTGGATTCCGATGTGCGCAGGGCACACCGTCTTGCAGGGCGATGTTCCCGTTTCAGCAACCACGTTTTCCCTGTTGAACCTGTAATCGGGATTCCATTTGTCAGGGCCCCATTCATGGTCATCTGCCGTAAGTTTATCAGGAATGATTATGGGTTTTGACGTGCAGAGCTTTTCGCCGAGCCGCAGGGCGTTGACGGGGCAGTGCACTGCGCATTCGCCGCACGCTACGCATTTTTCGGGATCAATTTTAGAAACATAGTTTGATCTGATCATTCCGGGGGTGTGGAAATACTCGACGGTTCTCAGCGAGAAACAACTGCATCCGCAGCAGTTGCATATCGCGTGAGTTTGTCCCGAGCCATCGGTGTTCGGAATTTGGTGCATCAGGCCGTTTTCTTCTGCTCTGCGCAGGATGTCATAAGCCTCTCCCTTTGAAATCCGTCTGCCTCTGCCGGTCTTGATATAATATCTTGCAGCGTCTCCCAACTGTATGCACATGTCTTTTTCAAGATGTCCGCATCCCTCGCCCATCAGACGCCTCGCCCGGCGGCAGGAACAGTCGGAGACGGAAATGTCGTTGTATTCCTCTATATAGTGGCTGAGCTCCTCGAAACTCGCCCGCCTTGTCTCGCCATCCAGGGCTTCTTCAATCGGTATGATGCGCATGACGCCTCCGCCGACGGGAAGATTACCCGCGAGAGGGATGATTCTTTTAATAGTGTATTCGCTGAAAGCAACGGCGATTTCTGGATGTGCTTCGACAAGCGCTTTATTGCCAACCAGCATCTCCATGATGCCCGGGACAAAAATCGGAATCCAGTATTCGTTTTCACCAGTGATATCGTCGACCATGCAGACGCCGATGTCAGCGAGTTGGTCAAGCAGCTTTCGTGTACCCTCAAGCGGTTTTTTGCATTTCTTCGCTACTTCGGCGGCGGTTTTCTTTTTGCGTACGCCCATCACCATTGCCACGTCTGCCATTTCGTCGCTCACGCAGCAGGCAAGCGCGTTATATTCAGGGTCGCCTGGTTTTACTTTCGTAAGATTCTGGATTTTGTTACAAAGTTCGATGATTTTTTGCCTCGGCTCGCCCTTAATTCCGGTGGCTACGTCACCACTGCGATACTTTTCTTCCGCAAAGTTCTGATTTTTCATATCCCTTTCTCCCTGTATCATTTCCTCCTGAAGCATAGGGCGTGCCAAATGATGCTGTTCATAAATGATACTATTATTCAATCGGTTAGCTGTTATGCCGGGAAACTGGGTTTGGTTCAGGCATAGAGATATTTGAATAATTTACATACCCTCTCATAATTTTGCAAAAAAAAAGGACAGCATAAACAATATTACAATATTTTTTCCCTTCTAGTAGCGGGAGATTGAGTAGTTAATTTTGAAGAACATGTGAACTCCAATATCCACTGCCAAGTATTTTTTTATTTAATGGATTCCCACTTCCGTCCAGCCTACGAAGCCGTGTTAGCTGCTTCGGAGGAGTAGGCCGGGAATGACACACGGGAGATCCTCCATCCATGCGGTCTATTCCCCAAGCTCTGCCGGCTCGAACTTCATGATGCCGCTGTCCGTCTGGAGCGTTATGTAGAGATCTCCTTCATGGATCGCGCATGATTCTGCCGATTCGAGGGCCTTTGTGTACTGGTCGAACAGGGAGTTCTCCATGCAGATCATATGCGTGTAGGCGAGTTTGCGCATGACAAGATAATTCCCGGCCATCAGATAGGTCCCCATACCACGGTTGCAGTCCGCACGCACGGTGACAGTGCCGTCTTGTGACAGGATGAGGGCATATTTCGCCGGGTCGTCCGGGGCCAGGGCCGTATTGTTTGCATACTGGATCTGCGCAAGCCTCCATACCGTTCCCGTAACGGTGGGATTTCGCACCAGGTGTGGGGCCGCCTCCCCCCAAGCGTCATGGTTGTATTCGACTGCAGTAAGGCCATCCCCATCCAGGATGAAGACAAGCCTGAGGGGTTTTTCGTATGTCTTCCCCCTATTCCCGGTGAGGGTAATGATAACCCTTATGCCGTCCCGGCATTCCCATTTCCCATTCTCGATCAAATCAGGCTTGTCATCCAGGTAATCAGTAGCCATCTCCAGGCGGTGGTCGGCCAAAAGCTTCATCCGGATCATCCGTCCGGAGCCGTCGGCGGAAGGGATCTTGGATCCGTATCTGCCTGCGAGTCCCTCCGGCGGAGCGATGCAGGGCGGCGCCTTCTCTTCCTCGGCTTTCCACAAGGCGCAACCCGAGGACAGGAGGATGGTGAGCATCAGAAGGGAGAGCAGCATCAAGGATGGTGATTTTTCCTGCATCTTAAGCTCAGCTTTTTTTATTTCAGACCCCTCGTGATCTTATCTCAGTTAACCGGTTGAAAGGCAATATACGAAATAACGCATACACTCTAAGCTACCCGATGAGGGATTGCAAGTATCATGATCATTGCCGAAATATTCTATTTTTCATACAATCACAGGACTTGACTCTTACCTGATAAGTGTTGTTAGAATGACGCGGTTCATGGTGCATGCCGAAAGACTCTTAAGGGGAAGGCACCATGGGTGGAGAGATGGCCGAGTGGACGAAGGCGTTCGCCTGCTAAGCGAATGTAGGGTCAAAAGCTCTACCGAGGGTTCGAATCCCTCTCTCTCCGCCACATACTTCGCCCTCTGATCGCGCTGTCGATTATTCGATGACCTTCAACACTTGATAATTCCTCAAGCCTTACCTCTGCTTATGAAGATGCATCTTTGAGACCGGCACGCCTCTTAAAAAACCATTGTAACTTGATAATATAAAGAGCGCTTGCCTGATCCGAGACTGGAAGGCTCATTTTAGACTCCAGTGGGATGAATTATCAGCCGATAAATAAGATATATCATCAGGGAGGATGAGAAGGAGATCAGGGATGACAAAGAAAGAGATCATACGAAGCCTCATCTTGAGTCCATGTTATCTCAAAATAAAGCTCAAGGAACGGGCAAAGCTGGTACGCAAGCTTTCCTACCGGAAACCTTGAAGCCTTAAGGGTCTCACATCATAGCATAGGGATCCACATCTATCTTGAGGTCTGTTTCCTTGGCGCCGGGTATCCTTTCGATGACATCGATGGCCTTGTGAAGTGCGCCTCTTTTATTTGATCGAAGGATGACATGCCACCGGTAACGTTCTCTCAAAAAGGAAATGGGGGCGGGTGCCGGGCCGAGGATCTCGACTTCTGGAATCCTGATGAGCGACACAATCCGGTTTGAAAATTCCCTCGCGGTCTTCTCTTGAGACGAGGTTACCACACACCGGGCCATGTGCGAGTAAGGCGGGAAATTCGCCGCTTTCCTGATGCCCTGCTCCAGTTCCATCATCGCTGCATAGTCATAACGGGAGATCGCATGTATGAGAGGATGGTCGGGAATAGAGGTCTGGATGATCACCTTGGTGTCCGATTTGCGCCTGCCCGCACGTCCCGCCACCTGGACGATCTGCTGGAAGGTCCGCTCCGGAGCCCTGAAGTCGGGCATGTAGAGGAGCTGCTCCGCATTCACCACACCCACCAGGGTGAGATTCGGGAAGTCGTGGCCCTTGGCTATCATCTGGGTACCTACGATGATATCCACGGTCCCCGACCTGATGGTATCGAGCGCATCAGAGAGCTTTTTGGCAGTAGTTATCTCATCGGAATCCATACGAAGGAGCCGCTTGTCTTTAAAGGCCGTTTCAACTTCCTCCAGGATCTTTTCCGTGCCCATACCGATCGGTTTCATGTCGAGGCACCCGCAGAACGGGCAGATCTCGGGCAGATTCATGGTGAAGCCGCACCAGTGGCAGAGCGCCTTACCCTTGGACTTGTGATAGGTAAGACTCCTGTCGCACCGGCTGCATTTGAGGACCTTACCGCATCCCGGGCATACCATTGCCGCGGAGAAGCCCCGACGATTGATGAAGAGAAGGACCTGTTCGCCTTGAGAGATGGTTTCGTTCATCTCACGGATGAGTTTCTCTGACAATGGTCCCTGCACACCCCGCATATCGACGATCTCAACATCCGGCAGTGCGGCCGGGCCTATCCTGCTGGACATGACAAGGAGCTCTGAATGTGCCGTTTTTATCCGCTGATAGGTCTCCATGCTCGGGGTGGCCGAGCCCAGGATTACCACGGCCCGGTTGTTCCTTGCGCGCAGGATGCTCAGGTCCCGGGCGTGGTACGGCACGCCCTCATCCTGCTTGTAGCTGTGGTCGTGCTCCTCATCCACCACGATGAGGCCGATATCCTTCAAGGGAGAAAAGATGGCGGAACGGGTCCCCATGACGAATCTCACACCTTCGCGGGCAACCTTCATGAATTCCCTGGCCCGGTCTTTCGGAGACAGACCCGAGTGGAACACGGCAACCTCCGAGGGCACCCTGCTCTTGACCATATCTATAGTCTGAGGGGTCAGGGCGATCTCCGGGACAAGGTAGATCACCGATTTGCCGCACCTGAGAGCCTCCATTGCCGCAGCTAGATATACCTCGGTCTTGCCCGATCCCGTGATCCCATGGAGGACAAAGGTATGAAATCTCCCGGTTTTCATGGCCCGGGTGATCTCGTTGACGGCCTTACGCTGGCCGAGTGAATAATCCGGGGCTGCTGAGACAGGGAGTACCGGACTGCGGGAACCCTCCCTCATTTCTATGAGGCCAT
>DATKLV010000193.1:0-2570 GCA_035542255.1 Desulfomonilia bacterium
TCTGCTGACATCTGCAGGGATCATCTTCATCTTCGGCCTGGTCCCGGGCATGCCCCACTTCGCCTTCCTGACCATGGCCTCCATCATGGGCGGTGTCGGATGGGCCAGCCTTCGTTTCAAAGCCGAAGAGAAAGAGGAAGAGCTTCCCCCTGCCCCGAGCGAAGAGGTCTCAGCCGAAGCGCTGCTCCCTATGGATGTTATTGAGTTCGAAGTGGGTTACGGCCTGATACCCCTGGTGGATACCGCCCAGGGCGGCGAGCTGCTTGCACGGATTAAGGGTATGCGCAAGACTGTGGCGAGCGAGTTGGGTGTCGTGGTTCCGCCCATTCATGTGAGGGACAACCTCGAGCTTAAGCCCAACGAATACCGGCTCTTGCTCAAAGGCAATGAGATCGCCCGTGCTGAAGCGATCGCCGACAGGCTCATGGTCTTGAACCCTGAGAAGGTAGAGATAGACATCCCCGGCATCCCCGTCAAAGAACCTGCCTTCGGCCTGCCCGGACTCTGGATTAAGAAGGCCGACGGCGAACGCGCCCAGCTGGCTGGACTCACGGTCGTGGATGCGGCCACCGTGGTGGCTACCCACCTGACGGAAGCCATAAAGGGCAATGCCCATGACCTGCTGGGCAGACAGGAGCTGCAGGCCGTCCTTGATTCGGTCTCAAGAACCCATCCCAAGGTGATCGAAGACCTCATCCCGGGTACGCTGCCTGCCGGCGTCGTGCTCAGGGTGCTCAGGAACCTACTCAAAGAAAAGGTGTCCGTCAAGAACATGCTCACCATCCTGGAGACACTGGCGGACTTCGGACACATGACCAAGGACCCCGATATTTTGACAGAGTATGTCAGACAAGCCCTCATGCGTACCATCAGCACGCCGTACATCCAGGGGAACACCATCAGCGTATTGGCTCTGGACCCCAATATAGACGGGATGATATCCGGATCCATCCAGCATACGGAACATGGTTCATATCTTGCATTAGATCCGGAGAAATCACAGAAGATACTGATGACGTTGAACAAGGAGGTAAACAACGTGGGCAAACAGGGGCTCGTACCGATCCTGCTCACATCACCCATCAGCAGGGCTTATGTGAAGAGGCTTTCGGAACGATACATGCCTGACTTGGTTGTGCTCTCACACAATGAGATACCTCCTGAAGTTACCATCAAGAACCTGGGATTGGTGAGGATCGATGCAAATTAAAACCTACATGGCAGCCTCCATGAAGGATGCGCTCTCACAGATAAAGACCGAGCTCGGCTCGAATGCTGTCATCATCTCCACACGGGAGATTAAAGAGAGCGGATACGGCCTCATGAGCAAACCCCTGATAGAGGTGGTGGCTGCAGTTGATTACGACGGTGACTCACTTTCAAGGAAGACTCTGCCGTACAATGCCCAAACGGGGATATCCGTTTCCAAAGACCATGCAGGGACTTTTCAGCAGACCCCGAAACTCATCAGCGACGATATCGTGGAGCTGAAGAAGATGCTCAAGCAGATCATGAACCAGAGCAATATCGTCCCCACGAGCCCCCTGCGTGAAAAGCTCCTTGCAAACGGTATACGCGAGAACCTTGCGGACCTCATCATCTCGAAATTAGGAGAAAACGCCACCCTCGACGATGTCAGGGAATTGCTTTCCAAGCTTATCCGCGTCGAAGGCCCCACTCCCGAGCGTGTCTGGATATTCCTGGGAACCACAGGTGTCGGCAAAACGACGACGATAGCTAAGATCGCAGCAAGATCCGTATTGTCCGAGTGCAAACGGGTAGCGCTCATCACCCTGGACAGTTACCGGATAGGCGCCATCGATCAGAGCCGCATCTATGCCAAGATTCTGAACATACCATTCTTTTCCGTGACAACCCCTCAAGAACTCAAGGCGGCCCTGAATCAACTCGACTCCACCGATCTCATCCTCGTGGACACCGTGGGAAGGTCACCCTTCTGCGCGGAGTACGCCCGACAGCTCATCGGTTATTTTGATGGTGTCAAGGCCTGCAGGTTCCTCCTCATGCCCGTGGCCACCCGCGACCAGGAAATGGACACCATAACAAGGACATTCTCTCCCCTTAAAGTGGACCGCATGATCTTCACCAAGTTCGACGAAGCCCACACAACCGGGAGCATGGTTACGCACAATCTCATCCACCGTGCGCCCATATCCCACATCACCACCGGCCAGAGGGTCCCCGAGGATATCGAGCCGGCCACCTTAGATAAGATTATAGCACGTACACTTGGAGATGCATGATGAAGGATCAAGCCCATACCTTACGAAGAATATTCAAAGAACGAAAGCCGTCTTCTCCCATGGTCCTGTCCGTGACCTCAGGCAAGGGAGGGGTGGGAAAGACGAGCATCGTAGTGAACACGGCCATCCTTCTAGCCGAGCAGGGCAAAAAGGTGCTTGTGCTGGATGCCGACCTGGGGCTTGCCAATGTGGATGTAATGCTGGGCCTTGCACCGAAGCTCACCATAAAGCAGGTACTGGACGGGCAGTGTTCTCTTGGGGAAATCGTGCTGGAAGGCCCTGCCGGGATCAAGATCATCCCCGCAT
>DATKLV010000194.1:0-2768 GCA_035542255.1 Desulfomonilia bacterium
AGAAGGCTTCAGTCCTTAAGTACATGGCTGCCTCTTTGAGAGACCACGCCGAGTTTCTCAAGAAAGAGAATGCTAAAGACCTGGATGAAGCCTTTAAGACAGGTCTAAGCAGCGCAATGATCGACAGGCTCACTCTGAGCGACAAGACCATAGAAGGCATGGCCAAGGCCCTCGAAGAGATCGCCGACCAGCCTGACCCGGTGGGCAAGATCACCGGCATGGTTAGGCGGCCCAACGGTCTTGTCGTGGGCAGGATGCGCATCCCTCTGGGTGTTGTGGCCATCATCTACGAGTCGCGGCCCAATGTGACGTCCGATACCGCAGGGCTGTGCCTGAAATCGGGCAATGCAGTGATCCTGCGGGGCGGGTCCGAGGCCTTCAACTCGAATGCAGCCATAGTGGAGGTTCTGAAAGAGTCTCTGAAGAACTGCGACATCGACCAGGATGTCATCGGCTTCATCCCGGTGACCGACCGGCAGGCCATCCTGGACATGCTCAAGCTGGAGGATCATATCGACTTGGTCATCCCCCGGGGAGGTGAAGGCCTCATCAGGACCGTCGCACAGAACTCGCTCATTCCCGTTCTCAAACACTACAAGGGTGTATGCCACATCTTTGTGGACAGACAGGCCGACCTTGAGAAGGCCTACAGCATCTGCCTCAATGCCAAGGTCCAGCGACCCGGCGTATGCAACGCCATGGAGACCCTTCTCATCGATTCACCGCTTGCCGGCATCTTCCTGCCCAGGATGGCCCAGATCTATAAGCAGCACGGCGTCGAGCTGAGGGGCTGCCCGAGATGCAGGGCATTCATCCCTGAGATGAAACCCGCCACTGAAGAAGACTGGTATGAGGAATTCCTCGACCTGATCCTGGCCGTGAAGATCGTGGATGACCTCAATGACGCCATTGACCACATCGAGAAGTACGGCTCGAACCATACCGAGGCCATTATTACGGAAAATTATACCAGGGCCATGGAATTCCTGAACCAGGTGGACTCTTCGACGGTCCTGGTGAATGCCAGCACCCGCTTCTCGGATGGCGGCGAGTTCGGACTTGGGGCGGAAGTGGGGATAAGCACCTCCAAGATCCATGCATACGGTCCCATGGGGATCGAAGATCTCACCATCCAGAAGTTCGTCTGCTTCGGAGACGGCCAGATAAGGCAATGAGGCTGGGACTCTTCGGAGGCACCTTCAACCCGATCCACATCGGGCACCTGCGCGCAGCCGAAGAGGTGAGGGAGTCGCTGTCGCTGGACAAGATCATCTTCGTGCCGTCTTATATGCCGCCCCACAAGGATCTTGCCGACAATGTCGACGGGAAGAGGCGCCTTGACATGGTGAGGCTGGCGGTCAAGTCGAACACCAACTTCGAAGTATCTTCGTTCGAAGTGGACAGCGGCGGGAACTCCTATTCGATCCTCACCATCGAACATATCCGCGAGACATGCGGCTGCACGCCCTATTTTATCCTCGGGCAGGACGCTTTCAACGAGGTATCGCTCTGGTATCGGTCCAAAACGCTCTTTGATGCGACTCACTTTGCCGTCATGTCTCGTCCGGATGTTGAGAGATATTCTCTTGAGAAGGTCATCGGAAAAGATGCTGCTCGTTTTCAGAAAACCCCGCGGGGATTCACCAACGAGCTGGGTAATGAGATAGTGTTTGTGGAGGTCACGGCGTATGCAGTATCATCTTCCCAGATAAGAAAGCTGGTTAAACAGGGAAGATCCATCAGATATCTCGTATCGAGGGAGGTGCACGATTATATCAGAGACGAAAGGATCTACATCTAGAATGAAACCGCAGTACGAAGAGCTTGTTGCGGCCCTGGAAGACAAGAAAGCCACCGACGTAGTTGTTCTGGACGTGCGTGGTGTATGCTCCTTCACCGATTACATCATCATTTGCACCGGCATGTCGGACAGACAGATCAAGGCCATGGCAGAACACGTCATAGCAACCTATGGGAAACCCTTCGGCAAGGAGGGGCTTGAACAGGGCAGATGGGTACTGCTTGATTATGTGGATGTTGTCATACACATATTCCAGGATGACCTCAGGCGCTATTATGATATGGAAGGTATGTGGTTCGAGGCCAAGAGGGTGATGTAAGTGAAGTTGGTATTCTGCTTCTCCGGCAAGACTCAACAAGGACCCATCAAGGAAATCGTCGATGAGTATAACAAGAGATTACAGAAGTATGTCCCCACCGAGGTCATCGAGGCCAAGAGCCTTAACCCTCAAACCAGGGAAGGCAAGCATATCGTTCTGGTTCCCGATGGCAGCACATTGACTTCCGAGGGTCTCGCAAAGCTCCTGGATCGCTACCAGCTCTCCGGCACCAAGAACCTCTTTTTCTATATCGGGGGACCGGACGGACTCCCGAAGAAAGTTCTCGAGCATGCCGACTTGTCGTTGTCATTGTCGTGCATGACATACAATCACCAGCTCATAAGGGTGATGCTCCTGGAGCAGATCTACCGGGCCTTCACGATCATCCGGGGCGAGCCCTACCATAAGTGATTCGTCGGGATGAAGACTGTCTGCGGCATACAAAAGGTATCAATCTCTCCATGTGGTTTTGATCGTTGCTCTTGTACATAGAATCAATGTATTATAAGAAGAAAAAGACGGGTTGGATCGAACCGCAAGTCTTGTATACAGGGAGATGGAGGAGTCATGATTTATTTGAAGATTATGGATGTTTTGAAAGCTGATGCAGAACAGCTCTCCAAGAGGGTAGTCAAAGACCTGTTACAT
>DATKLV010000195.1:0-8946 GCA_035542255.1 Desulfomonilia bacterium
ATTCCTTTTCTGAAAGAGGCATTCCCTTTCCCCTTTTATTTTATTAGTTGCATTATCAATTCGTATTATATTACAATGGTTGGTTATTGCAACTATTATATTACACATATTCATGGCGGATAAAGGGGGGTAACACTATGAAGAGGAAAAGGCTGGTCCTGGTTAATCCTGTGAACCCTTCCCTGATGTCGAATATGAACTACCGCAGTATTGCCCTTTGGATGGTCAACAGAGATAGCTGGTGCAACGAGGGTATATTAAGCCTGATAATGACGAGTCAAGCAGGAGAAAATTCCTCTTGAAACTTGAAAACCAATGGTATATGCGGGCGCCAGTCTGAAACGAGCACTCACACGAAGGAGAAATGGATGAGGATGTTATTTGCAGTAAGCATTCTTGTGTATGCCGTTCTGGTTTTCATTTCATGGTCCTAATTCGCATGAATCCCCTGTTTCCGAAAGCACCTGTAATGCCTGTCAACAGTCGCCGTCCGCTTCTTTGATCCGAGCGCATTAGTTTCGGACCACAGGTTTTTTTACCCAATGTGATTATCAGTATAGGCATCAGACAGAGATTCTTCACTTGTCCTTAGCTTCGCTCAGGACAAGGTTAAGAGATGACAGTAAATCGTAAATTATGATGTCGTCCTGAGCGTAGCGAAGGATCTCTAACGGCAATCGGCTTTGGGCAACAACCCTTACAGATACGGAGTCAGCAATCGTGCAATGCCGTCGCGCAGGCGAGCGGGCAGCGGGCGGCCGTCGACCTCCTCCAGCGTAACCAAGCGGGCGCCGCTGAGCTTCGTCTCGACCCACTCATTTAGGCGCCGGGCAAGTGCAATGTCATAACATTCCAGGTTGAACTCGAAGTTGAGGCGCAGGCTCCGGGGATCCCAGTTGGCCGATCCCAGCAGGACCCAGCAGCCGTCGACCAGCATGAGCTTTGAGTGATCGAACGGAGGTGGTGTCAGCCATATCCGGCATCCATGCTGGAGCACCTGCCACCACATTGCCCGGGAGGCCCACAGGACGAGGGGCAGGTTGATCTGTGCAGGCAGGATAATATCAACCTGCACACCCCGCATGGCCGCCAGGTTCAGAGTGGAGACCAGGGCAGGGTCGGGCAGAAAATAGGGAGTCATGATCCGAATGGAATGGCGGGCAATAGACAGCGCTCCCAACAGCGTCCAACGGAGTTTCTCGAAATTTTCATCCGGGCCGTCGGTAACCCCCCGCGCCAACACCTGCCCTGCGATCTCGGTTTGTGGAAACCATGAATCACCACGCAAAGATTCGCCGGTCGTGAAAAGCCAGTCATCGGTGAATACCTCTTGAAGCTGGGTCACCACAGGGCCCATCACCCGGAAATGGATGTCCTGCACCGGGTTTTTTGGCAGGCGCCCAATGCAGTGTCCCACGCGAATATTCATGCCGCCGGTAAATCCCACACGTCCATCCACCACCAGGATCTTCCGGTGTGTGCGCATGTTGATCGACATCGGATGCAGCAAAGTAAAAGCCGGGAGAAAGCGTGCGTGCTTCACAGCCTCCCGCTGCAGGGTGTGGAGAACAGTGGGCCAGGAATACCTTGTTCCTGTCGCGTCTATCAGCACCCGCACTTCCACGCCCCGTCGTACTGCGTCACCGAGGGCATGTGCAAAGGCCATCCCTATTTCGTCCCGATCAAAGATATAGGTAGCGAGAGAGACTGTCTGCCTGGCATGCTGGATCTCCTCGATCATGGCCGGGTAGGCTTCATCTCCGTTTACCAACGGATCGATCCTATTGCCCGGCAGCAATGGCCGCTCCACCACATCTCCAACAACCCGGGCCAGCATCTTGAGATATCCTCCGTGATCCGGCAGATGGCGCTGCAACTCATCAGGCGTACATTCCTGTTGCGTGGCTTGTGCCCGGTACCGCTCCAGGTCTCTTCGCAGCAGAGCGGCCTTACGGCGAATGCGATTAACTCCGAAGATGAAGTACATGACGGCCCCAAGGAAGGGCACGAGCCAAACGAAGCCCACCCACGCGATGGCGGAGCGCGAATCGCGCTTATAGAGAACTACGTGTCCGGTCGCAATTACAGAAAGAAGCAACTCAAGCCCGATAACAGTGATGTGCCAGAAATTATGCACCAGCATACCAACGGTCATTGTCATTAGGTCTGCCCCTGTGGTTAGTCCTCTTCATGGCACATTTCCCTGAAAATCTCACGGAAATTTATGAGGAAAGAGGGGTTAGAGACAATTCTTAGATGGAGAGGCTCTCCGGGCTGTCCGACTTGACTGAGAAGGGAGGGTTATTTTTCATGTCTGCCTCTTCTTTGCATTTGTCAGACCTCACCAAGCAATCATTCCAGAAAATGTACCGAAGAACTTAAAAGTGCTCTGCTTGTCGTGCAAGGCATTCACAGTAAGGCGGCATCTTCACCTGTCAAGGGCCATTTGTGGGACTGCCGTTCAGCTTAAGGGGAATGGATTGGCTGTTCTGCAGGGCCCTTGTCTGAGGAGATTTGCCAATTAATATGTTTCCGTGCATGGGAGGAATATATGAAAAAATACCCGAATAGCGGAGTGTTCGCAGGCATTTTGTTCCTGATCTTGTCTCTTGGAGCTTGTTCAAAGGAAAGTACATTGTCTCTCTCTGGTGTCATCTCCAAGTCACTGGTTCCGGTTGTCTCAGCGTCGGACCTCAGCAAGGACGACAAGTCATACTTCCGGAACATCATCATCGAAGTGGCCAATAAGAATATACCGGCGGTGGTGCATATCGAAGTTACCCAGAGACAGGAGGTGACAAATACCCTTGTCCCGTTTGAGACCGATCCTTTTTTCAGGCACTTTTTCAATTTTCCAAAGGCCCCGAAAAAGTTCAAGCGGGAGTTGAAGGGGATCGGGACAGGTATGATCATGAATGACAAAGGCTACATCCTGACGAACAATCATGTGGTGGAGGGTGCAACCCAGATTCAGGTAAGCCTTTCCAATGAGAGTCAGTACGAGGCAAAGGTCATCGGGACCGACCCCAAGACCGACCTGGCAGTGATAAAGATCAATGCCAAGGAGAAGCTGCCGTATGTCGCTTTCGGGGATTCGGACAAGGTCCAGGTGGGCGAGTGGGTGGTCGCCATCGGCCAGCCCAGGGGCCTGACCGAGAGTGTAACCCAGGGCATCATAAGCGCCAAGCACAGGCAGGGGATAACCGACCCTAGCAACTACCAGGATTTTCTCCAGACCGATGCGGCAATAAACCCGGGGAACAGCGGTGGTCCTCTGATAAACCTGGACGGCCAGGTCATTGGAGTCAATTCCGTCATCGCCTCGCAGTCAGGTGGTTTTGAAGGGATCGGGTTCGCCATACCGAGCAACATGGCTATCTACATTTCGAATGAACTGATAGAACACGGCAAAGTCCGGAGGGGCTGGCTCGGCATTACGATTCAGGATGTCGCTTTTGACAAGATGAAGGCCCTCAAGCTCAGCTCGACAAAGGGTGCTGTTGTTATGGATGTATTAAAGGAGGGTCCGGCAGACAAGGCCGGCGTGAAGAAAAACGACGTTATTGTTTTCTTTAATGGGAAAGAGATTAAGGATTCGGGAGAATTGAGAAACCTGGTTGCAAGCACTGCTATCGGCAAAGAGGCGAGTTTAGGTATATTGCGTGACGGCAGGAAGCTGACCTTGTCGGCCAGGATCGGGAATCTCGAAAATGCGGCAAAGATGATCACTGCATCGGTGAAAGACAGGCTCGGTGTAGAGTTCCGGCCGGTAACCGAAAAAGAAATGAGCAGATACAACCTGGAACAGGATCAGGGTGTCGCGATCAAGTGGCTCGACGCAAATGGTCTGCTCGCCAAGGCTGGATTCGAGGTCGATGATATCATCCTCCAGATCGATGACCAGCCCATTGACGGCGTTGAAAAAATCATATCCGTGGTGAGTGTGTTGAAACCCGGCCAGCAGATCACCGTACTCGTCCTCGATCACCGGTCCGGACAGACCGGATATATACAAGTGGCCGTGAAGTAATCACTGCAGCATGAATGGACCTTCCTGCGCCCTCCCGCGGGAAGGCCCCGTTGGAAGGCGGCGATTTCTCAATGCCGTTGTAAAATGGTGAGCTGCCGGTCAGGAAATGACATATTCAAGGCCCTTGCATTTTCCACTTGACGGAATACCTATTTCATTACATAATTAGCATATGCTAATAATTAAGATCGGATGCATATGCCCCGCCCGGTAAAATGCAGAAGGATAGGATTCGTTCCGGATGTGCTCTACTTCAAGCCGGCAGGCATACCCGTGAGGGACCTGGACGAGATCGCGCTCAGCCTTGACGAGCTCGAATCCATTCGTCTGGCAGACCTCGAGGGGATGTACCAGGAAGATGCCGCCGGAAACATGTGTGTCTCGAGACAGACATTCGCCAACATCCTCATCTCCGCACATGGAAAGATCGCCGAATGTCTGGTTCAAGGCAAGGCCCTGCGGATAGAAGGCGGCAAGATAGAGAGGGCGGACAGGAAATTTATCTGCAGGGAGTGCAGGCATTCCTGGAGCCTTCCCTTTGGATCGAAATGCCCGTCCGAATGCCCTCACTGCCGATGTCCGAACATCAGCAGAGTGCTCACGGGAGACGGACAGGAAAAGGGAGCCGGAAAAGGCTGCATGAGAAGAAAGCGTTGCTGCAGAAAAAACAATCAGGAGGAAACAGCATGAACATTTGTATACCCATAGGGGAAAACAACGGCATGGGTTCAAAGATTTATGGGCACTTCGGAAGTGCACCGTATTTCGCCATCTACAATACCCAGAGTAAAAACCTTGAGATCGTGAACAACGGAGATCTGCACCATGCCCATGGCCAGTGCAATCCCATCGGGGCACTGGCAGGCAGGTCGGTCGATATCCTGGTCACCGGCGGCATCGGCGCCAGGGCCATAGAGAGGCTCGGCACCATGGGGATCAGGGTGTGCCTGAAGGATTCCGAGGAAACCATTCAGGATGTCATTACAAGCCATGAGACGAATTCGCTTAGAGAAATCCAGCCCGGCCAGGGCTGCAGCCACCATTCGTGTTCCTGATGCATCCGGAAAAATCCCAAGGGATTGATCCACATCAATGCGTGATCGATCCTTTTTACCGATACTGCATCTATCAGCTTCAGGGACAGAACGACACAGGAGGAAACCCATGGTCAAGGTAACTCAGCAAGCCGCAGGAAAACTCACAGAAATTTACCAAGACAAGGATCATTCTGCACTGAGGATTCTTGTGAGGTATGCCTGAGGGGGGCCGCAACTGCGATTGGCTCTGGACGAGCCGAAAACGAATGACCGGGTCTACGAGACAGAAGGGTTCATGTTTGTCATGGACAAGGATGTGGAGGGTCTTTTCGGTGACATCACGATCGACGTATCTGCGTGGGGAATAGAGGTGTATTCCGGTTTCAACAGAGGGAGACAAAAGACCGGCTGTTCCATTGGATAATAATATTGACTGAATAACAAGAAGATAATCATTTGATCGAACTCCATTGATTTATCCTTAACCTTCATTCATTATATGTTCTGTGGACGAAACATGTGCTCATTCGTCCAAGGAATAAGGTATGAAAAGGGTTCTGCTCATCATAGGTATCATGGGGTTCATTTCCTCAGCCTGCCTTGCGGCGCAGGGTGAGGGGAGCCCAGGCAGAAAGGCGGGTCAGCCCGAAGCCCAGAAAAGCGTTCATTCCAGAGAAGTAAGGGGCATGGTCGAGGCGGTAACCCTTGAAAATCTGGTCAATGAAACGAGACCCAAGATCTCGATTGTCGCCGACGACGGCCAGAGGAAAATCTTCATAATACAGTCAACAACCACGATCTATGACCCTGAATGGAAACCCACAACTCTGGATAAGATTGCGAAGGGTCAGTTTGTGAGGATCAGATACAAGATCAATAAGGATGGTTTCAAGGTGGCCCTTTCCATAAAGCCATCTCACCGCCGCACTGTCTCGACGAAGAGTTATCGGAACTCAAAGTGACAAAAAACCATAACATAAGGAATTAGGATGAAAAATGCATGGTTGTTCATACTGGTTTTTGTAGTTCTCGGTATGGAAGTGGCTCTTTTGTACAGTGCGAAGAATCTGGTTGATAAATCATCAGAGTACAACATGCCACCTGTACAGCAGGAGACCATGAAGCCGGTAAGTACCGATGCCATGGTAACTAGAGGGGCACTCCCTGCAAAGCAAGGCTTTGTAAATAACATGAAGACTTTCGGCAGCAATGAGATCCATTTTGATTTCATCGTGCCGGATTCCAAACCCGATACTCCTGATCTATTGGACCAGACCTATCACCTCAGGCCGCATCACCATTTTAAGATCCTGATCACGGAAAATCCTCATAAGAGAGGCGCAACCGAAAAAGATATTACGTGGTACCCGGACGGCCAGGGGTGATCCGGACAATAGCCGCGCAATAAAATGCTATGTAACCCGTCTTATGCCATTTTCGCGTGCAGCGAAAAATCTTGTCGTTAAAGATCTCTCCCTTCGGTCGAGATGACATGAATAGAGCTTGTACTTGCGGAACCCAACCTATTCGTGAACCTATTCGCCTTCAGACAGATCCTCGAGTGCCTGGTGGTTCAGGATCGTGATCACCCTTCCCTGGACTTCGAGGACGCCTTCGTCCTGCATCTTCCTCAGCGCCCTCGAAAGGGCCTCGGGTGTCGAACCAAGGATCTTGGAGAGCTCCCGGTGGGTGATCGGGAGCTCGATCTTCTGGGAGTTCTTTTCTTCTTTCCGCTCCAGCGCGACGATGAAGCCGGCCACCCGCTGGGGGATCTCCTTGAGCGCGAGCGATTCGATGAGGCTCATGGATTCCTTGAGCCTGCGGGACAGCACCTTCAGGATATTCAGGAGAAGATCCGGTTCCTTCATGACGATCTGCTCGACCGCGGAACCCGGGATGGTGAGGATATCGGACTTCTTCAGTGCCAGGACTTCGGCCGGGAAGTCATGGGTGGCAAAGGCGGTGCACAGTCCGAAGGGCTCGCCCGGGCCCAGAATGTAAAGGGTCTGCTCCTTGCCCTCCACCGAGCTTTTGGAGAGCTTCACCTGCCCTGATATGACGACAAAGAACGCCTTGACAAGGTCGGTCTCGGCAACGATCATCTCCCCAGGCTGGTAGGTCCCGATCAGGACTCGCCGTGAAAGGGCATCCTGCACTTCACGGGACAACCCTTCGAAGAGGGGGATGTCCTGTATCTGTTTCAGCGTATCCATAAATTTTATTCCCGTTGATCTAGATCAATGACCGCATCACCGCGGCCGGGTTATACGGAAGGCTGCGGGATGAGACCTTGTTACCACAGGGGAGAATCCCGGAGCAAAAGAAATCAACACTGAAAAAGGAGTGAACAATGGCTGACAGAGACCATGTTACCCATGCCGATGACAACACGTTCGACAGTCTGGTCACCCAATCCGACAGCCCTGCCCTGGTGGATTTCTGGGCACCCTGGTGCGGACCCTGCCGTGCCATCTCTCCGGTCCTGGAAGAGATATCCCGGGAGTATGCCGGACGGGTGAACGTGGTGAAGGTCAATGTCGATGAGAGCCCGGAAACATCGAGGAAATTCAGGGTCAGGAGCATTCCCACCTTGATGTTCATGAGAGGGGGACAGGTCATCTCGACCCAGGTGGGTTCGCTTCCCAAGGCGCAGCTGGCCGCCTTCATAGAAAGGAATTTAAAGTAGATCGGGGTTTGCGGGAAAACGCCATGAACGATTTCTGGGTATTCATACTGGTGATTATTGTCTGGTTCTTTCTGCAGACCTGGCTGCTCCCCAGGCTGGGTGTACCCACATGAGCATCCGGCCCGTCCTGCCGGTCGGCGGACAAGACACGGAAAGATACCGGTAAGGCAAGAGATGACTGCTGACTTATGGCCGGGTACTGGCGCGGCTTCAACATCTGATTATTATACTATGATTCAATCGAGATCATACCCTGCAACACAGGGTTAGAGATAATACCTTTCAGGAGGAAGTCATGAGGAGACTCTCAAGTATTCTGGCTTTAACATCACTGATCGTCATAATATCCGTCTCAGGGGCGTTCGCCACCAACGGCGACAACCTGATCGCCATAGGCCCGAACGCACGTGCCATGGGAGGCGTCGGCATTGCGGCGCCGCAGGATGCCATCAGTGCCGTGTTCGCCAACCCAGCCGCCATGTGCGTCGGTCCGTACTGCCCGGCCTCGGCCTTCGATTTCGCCGGCACCATGTTCATCCCCAAAGTCAGCGGTGAAGTCAATACTGCTGGCAGCGTCGTGAAGTCCGACAGTGCGAACACGGTTTACAGCATACCTGCCATTGGGCTGAGCGTACCCATAACCGACAAGATGCCCCTCTGGAGGTTCGGCCTTGCAGCCTACGGCGTGACGGGCCTCGGCGTGGACTACCGGGGAAAGAGCCTGGACAAGGCTACCCTCGGCGGGGTTTATCCCCTCATCTCGGGTGAATATACCTCGCTCCAGATCCTGAAATTCGCGCCGGCCATTGCGGTGGAACCCGTGGACAATCTTTCCCTGGGCATGGCGCTGCATATCGACTATGCCACCCTCGACCTCAGGAGCGGGTCATCGCCCAACTACGGGGCAGGCGTCCAGCTCGGCGCCATTTACCGCCCCATGGACTTCGTCATGCTGGGCCTGAACTACACGACCCCCCAGACCGTGACCCACAAGAACGTCACCGACTTCGACCAGGACGGCACGCTCGATTCACTCAAGCTCGAATCCCCCCAGCAGCTCGGCGCAGGAGTTGCCTTCGAGAACTCCAGGATCATGAACCTCCTCATCGAGGGTGACGTGAAGTGGATAGACTGGTCGGGCGCCAAGGGGTATTCCGATTTCGGCTGGAAAGACCAGTGGGTCTATGCACTCG
>DATKLV010000196.1:0-2276 GCA_035542255.1 Desulfomonilia bacterium
GCCATGGCCTCGATGGTATGGGCCATGATGGTGAAATCGAAGCCGTAGAATCCGAGATCGACAGGGTTAGTTGTACTGGTGTTCACAGTGCTGATGCGGGAGCTGATATGTCTTTGCACATCCTCCGAGAGTTCGGGTAGTGAAAGCCCC
This sequence comes from Desulfomonilia bacterium, assembly GCA_035542255.1. Classification (GTDB taxonomy): domain Bacteria; phylum Desulfobacterota; class Desulfomonilia; order UBA1062; family UBA1062; genus MWEI01. The sequence continues at coordinate 151 of DATKLV010000196.1, forward strand.
ACGAGTGAAGATAGGTCGGTGAAGAGGACCGACGTCCCTCCCCCTGCACCCAGGAATCCGAGCCTGGAACCGGTAGGGGTCTTCTCTGCGATGGACATCATGGTCAGGTCCACCAAGTTCTCGAAATTGACTGCCTCGATGCATCTGGATTGCTTCATTGCTGCAGTCCAGATCACATGGCTTGCCGACATGGCTCCTGTATGGGAGGCCGCAGCCTTGGCGCCTTCCTCGGTAATGCCCCCCTTGAGAATGATTACGGGCTTCTTCTCGGTCGTCTTTTCCAGGGCCTCCATGAAACGCCTGCTGTTCTTTATGTCTTCTATGTAAGCGGCGATAACTTTGATCGCGTCATCTTCGGCAAGATATTCCAGATAATCTTCAACCTTCAGGTCTATCTGATTTCCATAGGATACGATCTTGTTCAAGGAAACATAACGCGAGTGGGCCATGCGCATGAAATTATGGGTCATACCCCCGGACTGCCCGAGAAAGGCGACCTTGCCGGCCCCGTTGAAAGGCGTTCTCGGGACGTCACACGTAATGCCCGACTCGGTGCAATGGATGCCGATGCAGTTGGGGCCGATGATCCTGGTGCCGCCTTTACCGGCTGCTTCCAGCATGGCCTTTTCAAGCGCAAGGTTCCCTTTCTCGGAAAAACCCGAGGTGAAGAAATGGAGGAATTTGATCCCTTTCCGTGCAGCTGCCTTCACCGTTTCCAGCGCCTTGTCGGCGGGGACGCCCGCAATGGCCAGATCTACCGGTTCCGGGATATCATCAAGGGAAGGGTATACTTTGACCCCATTGATCTCAGGATATTTCGGGTTTACAGGGTACATCCTTCCCCTATAGCCTGCCATCTGGAGTATCTGGTAGTAGGGGAGCTTACCACCCCCCATATGAGGTGAAGCACCCACGACTGCCACACTTTCGGGATAGAAAAGCCTCTGAAGATCCATATATACTCCTATCTACGTTGCACAGACTGTGTTAGAATCATAGTATACTACCAAAACTAGCTTTGGACTACCAGAGTTTTCCCGGACATGGCAAGAATCCTGTGGCCCTTTCGAAAAGAGCTTGAATCTTTCCCTATGAACCTCTAGATCTTACATCAATGGAAAAAGGACTGATGCATTTTCAAAACATCCGCATAACCATGCCGCTAAAATCCGTCTATGCAAGGCTTGGATTCAGGAGGGACAGGACTGAGATCAAACCTTCCGAGAGGGAAAGCGTGAACATGATGATCGATGAGGCGGGTGATGTCGTTCACCTCAAGGGATGTGCCCGCATCATGGGTATTGTCAGGATGGATAAGGACAGCATCGAGCTGGAAAACGGGACGATATTCTCAAGCTCCTTGCTTGCAAGGATGCTCACAGGTTGTACCCATGCGCTTCTCATGGGAGCAACGGCGGGACAGGGAATCATGGATGCCATCAATCAGGCTGCGGAAACGGATAACCTTTCGCGGGCCGTGGTACTCGATGCAGTGGCCAGTGAGATGACCGATGCAGCTCTGGACTGGATCATGGGATATACGAATCTGGACCTCATGAGGAATTCGGCATACCTTACCAAGAAACGGTTTTCCGCCGGATATGGCGATTTTCCTCTTGAAAATCAGAAGGCGATGTATGATCTGCTCCGGATGGATGCAATTGGTGTGTCCATTACGGATACCTGCATCCTCATACCGGAGAAGAGCGTCACCGCCATTGCCGGGATTGAGGATATGGGGCATAAGATCTAGTTTGCAAGGAAAGGTACTTACGTGAATACAAGACAGAAGATACATAAGAGAATTCGACAGGGATTGATCATCCTGGACGGTGCCACCGGAACGCAGCTCCAGGCGCTCGGCATGCCGGAGGGGGTCTCACTGGAGCTGTTCGGCATCGAGAACCCTGAAGCCATCAAGACGGTGCATCGGGGATACCTTGAAGCAGGCGCTGAAATCATCTATACCTGCACCTTCGGCGCCAACCGATACAAGCTCTCTTCATACGGCGTATCCGACGCTTATGACGTGAATCGCAGACTCGCTCTCATTGCCCGCCAGGCAGCCGGGAAGAAAGGGCTTGTGGCAGGGGATATGGGGCCCACGGGGAGATTCGTGGAGCCCT
>DATKLV010000197.1:0-14830 GCA_035542255.1 Desulfomonilia bacterium
CGATGGACGGCTCCGGGGCCTGAACAGTCTCGGGAGACTCAACAGGTAAGGCCTTAGCCTCATCATTACTTATGTTGTTTGTATCGTTCACGTTGTCCTTTTCGACGGGCATCCTACATGTCCTCCAACAACTCGCTTAAGAACCTTGCCATATATCCCACCAGCGGTATCACCCGTGAGTAGTCCATCCGCATCGGCCCGATGACACCCAGAGACCCCACAGGGATATTGCGATTGTGGTAGCCGGTAGCCACCATGCTGAAGTTATCCATACCGATGTGTTCCATTTCCTCACCGAGCAACACTGATACTCCCGGAACCTCAAGAACCCTGTTGAGAATCCTGACGATCCTGCCCTTGTCCTCAAAGGCATTCACGATGTCACGGAGCTTGCTCAGATCGGCAAGATCCGGCTTGTTGTATATGGTATCCTTTCCCTGGATAACGATATCCGGAACGTCCTCTACAGACTTAAGGGCCGTCATTCCCAAGTCAAGGGCCTGCCTGATGATGGCATCAACCCGAGCCTTTTCGCCGGACATCTCCTTGACCAGCCTGTCCCGCATTTCATGGATAGTGAGGTCTGCATAGACCTCATTAAGGTAGTTTCCATACTGATCAAGCTTGCTCTGCTGTATGTCCTCTCCTTGAACGATGTGGTTGTATACCATACCCGCCCTGCTCACCAGAATCACCATGACCCTGGTCTCATCAAGCCTGACAAAGTCGATCCGCTTGAAATAAAAGGTGTCGATCCTGGGAAGGATGATGATCGATGCGTTCTGGGAGATATTCGACAGGAGGGTGGAGGCCCTTCTAAGGGTCTCCCTGATATCACCCGTGCCGCGGGACATCTGGCGGGAGATCATGGTCTTCTCCAGCCTCGGCAGTGATTTAACCTCCATAATATCGTTCAGATAATAGCGAAAACCTTCCGGGGTCGGTATCCTACCTGCAGAGACATGAGGCTGATAGAGAAGACCCATCTCTTCGAGGTCGGCCATTATGTTGCGTATCGTAGCCGGAGAAAGGGTGTAGAGGTACTTCCGCGCAATGATTCTGGATCCTACCGCTTCACCAGTTTCCACATATTCACGGATGATGGCATTTAAAATGCTTTTATCTCGGTCAGTTAGCTCGGGCATGATATCATTCCTTAGCACTCGTCTCCCTCATCTGCTAACAGGGATCTTATAGAATCTCTCTTCTTCAATGTCAATATTCAAACAGTTAATCATGGACAAACCAAGAGATTGATAATAAAGAGGCAGCTAAATCGACAAGTTCCAAAACCTGATTGAGATGTTTGAAGAGGCTCCCATGAAGGACAGGGTTGAAAAGCTGCTGAGAGATACTGCAAACGACCTCATTGCATCGGGCACACTGCCCGAAATCGATCCTGATGCCGTTTCAGTAAGCATACCCACCAATAAAGAGTTCGGCGATTTCGCAACAAACATGGCCATGGTAACTGCCAAAAAGGCGAAAAAACCTCCCCGCAATGTGGCTGCGGCCATCAAGGAAGCCCTAGAGCAACATGCCGGCCTCATCGACAAGGTGGAAGTAGCAGGACCGGGTTTCATCAATCTTTTCGTGAAACCGGACATGTGGGTGGAGGTCCTTAATGAAATAACGGCGCAGGGCGGGAATTACGGAAAGAGCACCTACGGCGCGAATCGAAAAGTCCAGGTTGAGTTCGTAAGCGCAAACCCCACCGGTCCGCTCCACATAGGCCACGGCAGGGGGGCTGCCGTAGGGGACACCCTGGTGCGTATCCTCGATGCCGCGGGATTCGACGTGTCGGCTGAATACTATATCAACGATATCGGCAATCAGATGAACAACCTGGGACTCTCGGTGCTGGCCCGATACAGGGAGCTCCAAGGCAAAGCCGAGCCCTTCCCGGAGCACGGTTACAAGGGCGATTATATTAGGGACATCGCCCGGGATATGATTAAGATCCATGACGATGAACTTCTTTCCAGAGACCACAACGAGGCTGTCGGTATTTGCAGGGAGTATGCGGCGGATACCATCATGCAGGGCATCAAGGAAGATCTGGATCTGTTCAATGTCCATTTCAACAGATTCTTCAGTGAGTCGAGCCTGTATCAAGACCGGAAAGTCGAAGACGCCCTCAACTATCTCAAGGAAAAGGACTTGAGCTACGAGGCGGACGGCGCCTTGTGGTTCAGGACATCCCGCTTCGGCGATGAGAAGGACCGGGTCCTGCAGAAACAGGATGGCTCGCTCACCTACTTTGCCCCTGACATAGCCTATCACAAAGACAAGCTGGACAGGGGCTTTGACCAGATCATAGACATCTGGGGTGCAGACCACCATGGATACGTGCCCAGGATGCAGGCCGCCTTTTCCGCCCTGGGAGCAGCCAAAGAGTGCTTCCACGCGCTCCTGATCCAGCTGGTTTCTCTCATCCGGGAAGGCAAGCCGGTGCAGATGTCCACCAGGTCGGGTGAATTCATAACACTCAGAGAGATCATCGACGAGGTTGGAAAGGATGTGGCCAGGTATTTCTTCATGATGAGAAAGTGCGATGCCCAACTCGTCTTCGACCTCGACCTGGCGAAGAAGAAGAGCGACGAAAACCCGGTCTACTATATCCAATATGCCCATGCGCGTATCTGTTCGATCATCAGGAACGCAGCAGAACAGGGTATCGGCACGGACACTGACGAGACGAGCCTCCATCTCCTTGCTCAAGGAGAAGATCTGGAACTCATCAAAGTCCTGGCAAGCTATCCCGATACCATCGTCTCGGCGGCATCCAATCTCGAACCTCACAGGATTGCTTTTTATCTCTTGGACCTTGCAACGGCCTTCCACCGGTTCTATAATAGGAACCGGGTGATTACCGAGAACGCCTCATTGACTAAAGCAAGGCTGGCGCTTGTTGCGGCGGTAAGACAGGTTATTGCGAATGCATTAGGTCTCATGGGCATCGATGCCCCGGAGAGCATGTAATATCATCATGAGGAAAACGAAGAGCAGGAAGAAAAAGCGTCGTCTCAAGCAGACGTATTCCCTCGGGAAGAATATGGCCCTGCTCTTCCTCTCCCTGGGACTGCTCGCCGGTGTCAGCTTTATATTCTCCTATTTCAGCAACCGTTCCGACCTGTCGCTGGGCCCCATCAACAGCGCATGGAACAGTGTATTCTCCCATGACGACAAGCCCAAGGTCATAAGCGACCAGCCCAAGACCAAAGCTAGCTCGGCAGGTAATTTCGACTATTCGTTTTATGATATCCTCAACCAGAAGGACACCTCTTCACAGGGTGCATCCAGTTTTACCATCCAGATAGGCGCCTTCAAGAGCAAGGAGCAGGCAAAGACCTTTGCAAGAGAGCTCAAGGGAAAGTGCAACCTTCCCTACAGGATAGAGAAGGAAGGCAAATTGAACTGTGTGAGGTGGGGTACATTCAATACGCAGGACAGGGCTGAAAAGTACCGTGAAAAGCTCTCCGCCAAGGTTCAGCACGATTGTAAAGTGGTGAAGATGTAAACTCAAGAATTCTGGCAAGGACTGTATTTTTTGGAGGATAGAAACATTATTCTGCATATCGTTGGGGCGCGACCTCAATTCATCAAACTCGCACCCGTAGTCAGGGCATTTCAGGATTTGGAGATACCGTACAAGGTTCTCCATACGGGCCAGCACTACGATTATACCATGTCGGACCTCCATTTTGACTCCCTGGGTCTTCAAGATCCTGAGTATCATCTCGGGATAGGGTCCGACAGCCATGCCCGTCAGACTGCACGGATGCTCGAAGGCATCGAGGAGGTTTTGATCAAGGAACGTACTGAAATGGTACTGATATACGGCGACACGAATTCCACCCTGGCAGGCGCACTCTGTGCAGCAAAGCTCGGGGTCAGGGTCGGGCATGTGGAGGCCGGTGTCCGGAGTTACGACAGAAAGATGCCCGAAGAGATCAACCGGATCGTGGCCGACCGCATAAGCGATCATCATTTCTGCCCGACCAGGACTGCCCTGAACATCCTGAAGACCGAGGGCATAGAAGGGATCCTCACCGGTGATGTCATGTATGACGCTCTCATCAGCGTGCAGGCGCGGGACCTCACGCATCCGTTCAAGGCCCCCTTCGTTCTCGTGACGATACACCGGGCCGAGAACACGGATACACCGGAGAAGTTCCTGGCCGTGTGGGAGGCGCTGAAGCTCATCTCACAGAGGCTCCCGGTACTATTTCCCGTTCACCCGCGCACGAAGAACAAGTTTCGTGAAGTGATCACGGAGAAGGGGACGAATATTCAGGTCATCGATCCGGTGAGCTACTTCACCATGCTTGCCATGATCAGGGATGCCCGCTGCATGATAACCGACTCCGGCGGTGTTCAGAAGGAGGCCTTTCTCCTGGGCACCCCGTGCGTGACCGTGCGCGACACCACCGAATGGCCCGAGACCGTTGATGCCGGGGCAAACCGCTTAGTGGAGGCCGACAAAGACGCGATCTTTGATGCGGTCTTGACTATGAAGGATATTAAGGTCATAAATACGGACAACCCCTTTGGTGACGGACATGCAAGCCTGAAAATCGCAGGATTCATCAGGGATAACTATCTGAAAGGCCGGATCTGATACAGCTTCGTTTCAGAACGCACGAAAAGATCCTCCTCATACCATGCTGTGGACTGAAAGGAGGATTTCTTGAAGAAGCCCAAGCAACAAGCCGTCGACCCGCGGGTATTGCTGAAATCAGCAGAGAGCGCAGCGACCGGGAAAGAAATCAATAAGTCCCTGTCTTTTTTTGAGGAGTGCATCCGGGAGTATCTGAAGAGACAATTACCCTTCAAGGCCATTGCCGTGGCTAAGAGGGCCAAGACGGCTCTCGGGCCGATTCCCAAGGCAAGCGGACTCGCCCATCGTATCTATACCATGCTTGGGTTTCACGGCGATGCACGCCGGGAATACGAAACCGCCGCTTCATTCCTGAAAAAAGAAACTTTGGCCTTCTTCAAGGAATTGGATGAAGAGACCTTTATAGGTCTACTCCCCGTCATGGACCTCATAAGCTATCCCAAGGGCAGAATTGTCATAAAAAGGCATGAAAAGGGAAGGGATGTCTTCATGGTCCTTTCGGGATCATGCGAGGTCACCCGTGAAGCAAAAAGGCTTGGGGTCATGAAGCCTGGGGACCTCTTCGGCGAGATAGGTTTTTTGGCCCAAACCCCCCGGACCGCAAGCGTGAAGACCCTTGAAAAGTGCACGCTCATCAGGATTGCATCGGAAAATCTGAGCCGGCTCAAGGAACGTCATCCTATCCTGGAGCAGAACCTTGAGAATATTTACGGCTCTCGTATCCTGAAAAAGGTGACCGAGGACCTGGAAACGGATGACCTCTCTTCATCAGCGCCGGAAGTGACCTCGACCCTGCAGTATGGAAAAGGACAAGACATCCCCGTTCATCCTGAAGACAGCATGGCAATCTTAAAACACGGGATCGTAGAGGTGGACTACGATGACATGTGCCTCAGGAGGAAAGAGTATCTGAAGCCCGGCACCGTCATATCGAACAAACGGGCGCGCGCTAAGGCGAGCACGGATGTGGAGATAGTGCTCGCAAAGACGGCGCGGCACAAAACAAAGGAATCATAACGGCAAAACTTACCGGTTGTCATTCCGGTGGAAGCGGGAATCCCGGTTCCCGTCCTGTAGGGGAAGCCCTTGTGGCTGTCCACTTCACTGCAGAGCCTGCGCCTCTAGTCCCTTCTCCCCCTGCGGGAGAAGGACAGGATGAGGGGTTCCTTTTTCGCTCCTCCCCTTGCCTACTCCGCCGTAGCAGCACGGCTGCGAAGGCTGGACAAGGGGAGGGCCAGGGAGGGGATGGGTTTCTATTTCAGTCAGACTATCTCTTATCTCATTATATTTATTGTTCCTTTCTTTTGGTGCCAAAAGAAAGGAACAAAACTATATAATCCCCGCCGCGCATGCCATGACGATCCCAGCCGCAACCGCCACATTGAGGGATTCGGTCCTTCCCTTCATGGGGATGAAGACAGTGTCATGGGAGATCTCGATGATCTCCATGCTCACCCCCGCTGCCTCCCGGCCGAGGCATACGGCTACCTTGGGTCCGACAAAGAGCGCGGGGGAAAGCTTTTTCCTGCCCTGAGCAGTCATGGCCAGGATGTGATGAGGTAACTGTCTCAGGTCATCAATGGTGCATCGTGCAATCCGCAGGCCCAGGCACGAGCCCATGGAAGCCCGGACAGCCTTGGCTGAGAACGGACTTGCCGTACCTTCCATAACAGCCATGCCTGAAAAGCCGAAGGCCTCGGCGCTCCGGACGATGGTCCCCACATTCCCCGGATCCTGGAGGCCGTCAAGAATGACCACCCTCTCCCGCTGCGCGATCTCAGACATGTCGGCCCAGGGGATGTCGAAGAAGGCCAGCACTCCCTGGGGCGTCTCGGTCTCACAGACGCCGGCAAAGAGCTTTTCGGACATGACCACATCAGGCGGTGCAGAAAGGCCGCTGTCTTTCATGAAATCAGGCGTGACGGCGATCATCCTCGGATTAATCCCGCGCAAGAGGGCATCCTCCACAAGCCTCCTGCCTTCCAGGAGCATGAACCCCCTGTCCTTCTTGAGGGAGGCCAGCTCCTTGTAGAGGGGATTATGCCTGCTTGTGAGCGTCTGCATGCATTGCGGTAATCGGGCGCCTTACTTCTTTATCCACTGCGAGAGAAAATCAATGGGTATGGGTAGGATCGTATTCGTTGAACCCTGTTCCGATGACATCTCGCGTATGGTCTGGAGGTAGCGCAACTGCAGTGCGATAGGCTGCTGAGCCATGAGTGCGGCCGCATCCAACAGCCTCTGGGCTGCCTGGAACTCGCCCTCGGCATTGATGACCTTGGCACGACGCTCCCTTTCCGCCTCAGCCTGTCTTGCTATGGAGCGCTGCATCTCCTCGGGCAGGTCTATGTTTTTGAGCTCCACTGCGGAGACCTTGATCCCCCAGGGATCGGTGTGCCGATCGAGGATGGTCTGTATGTGGGCGCTCACCTCTTCCCTCTTTGAGAGGAGCTCATCAAGCTCGGCCTGGCCGCACACGGATCTGAGCGTCGTCTGGCTGAGCTGGCTCGTTGCATAGAGATAGTTTTCCACATCTATGACCGCCTTCAGAGGATTGATCACCCGGAAATAGATGACTGCGCTCACCTTGACCGTGACATTGTCCCTCGTAATGACATCCTGGGGGGGGACGTCCTGGACGATGGTCCTCAGGCCGATGCGGATGAACCGGTCAACCAGGGGTATGATGATGATAAGCCCCGGTCCTTTAGGCGCTCCAAGAACCCTGCCGAGCCTGAACACCACTGCCCGCTCGTATTCATTGAGTATCTTGATGGCTGAAAAGAGGAAGAGAATGACGAGTACCACGATGGTGATGACGGCATATCCTGCTACCATGGAACACCTCCTAATGGGGTTCTCAAGACGATTAACCTGACTTGCTCATCTTAAACGACGACTTGTCGATAGTGCGGTCATCAAGCAGAGCCAGCTCTTTCAGGCTCACCCGCTTGAACTTCGCCAGGATTGAGCCGCGGAGAGGAGGCCCGTTGACCGGTTCGAGATGCAGGGGATTGGTGTATTTCCCCCGGTACTGGACCCTGAAATCGAGATGCGGACCCGTTGCAATGCCTGTCATCCCCACATAGCCGATGACATCCCCCTGGCAGACGCGCTTACCGACCGTGATCCCTCTGGCGAACCTGCAGAGGTGCCCGTAGTGGGTTACATAACCCAACGGGTGATTGATGGTGACGGCATTGCCGAAGCCTCCAGACCTTCCGTAACTGGTTATCCTGCCTTCACCCAGGGCGACCACCGGGGTGCCCATGGGTGCGGCATAGTCCACGCCAAGGTGCGGTCTCCGTATATGAAAAATCGGATGTATCCGGTGATAAGAGAAACCCGACGAGATGCGGCGATAATTGAGCGGTGCCTTTAAGAATAATTTGCGGATGGGTTTCCCGTGCTCGTCAAAGTACCCGTGAATCCCTTTGCCGTTGTCGAAATAGACGGCCAGGTGCTCTTCACCCTGGACGACGAACCGCGCCGCCAGGACCTTCCCGTAGCCCTTGAACTGGTCCCGCACATAATTCTTCTCATAGAGGACCGTGAAGGTGTCACCATCCTTAATATCGGTGAAGAAGTTGATGTCCCACCCGAATATATCGGAGAGATCCATCACGATCTCGGGGCTCAGGCCCGAGCGCACTGCCGACTCGTACAGAGAGTTCGAGATCGTCCCCTGGGCGCGCTCGAAGGATGTCTCTATGGCCCTGGTACGCGTCCTTGCCTTGAAGAGACCGTCCTTGGGAAGCACCTCGAGGTAGGTCACAGGATCGATCTCATAGGTGAGTTTCTCAAGTCTCTTGGGCGACTCGCCGGTGACCCACACCTTCAAGGGATGGCCGGGTACGATATCCGCAAGGTTGTATTCATGCCTGGCCGAGGTGAAGAGGCTGCGGATCTGGCTGAATCCGATGCCGCATGCCTGGAGGAGACCGTAGATGTTGTCGCCCCGTTTCACAATAAGATCGACCTGCCTCAGGGTATCGGCAGAGGAAGATTTCACGATCCTGTCTATACGCTGGGTCCTTGCAGAGATATGCCCGCCGTCTATGCACACCACGAGCCTGCTGAGGCCAGCTATCTCGTACTCGAGGCCCAGAAAAGTTTTCCTGTCCTTGCTGAACAGCAGGGTGAGCTCGTTGCCTGTTGTGAGCTTTGAGAGGTCGAACGCCGCTTTGGAACGCTCCATGATCTCAAGGGCCTGGTCCTTGGGCACCCCGTTTTCCTGGAGGATGCCCATGAATGTTTCATCGCGAGAAACGGTCAGCATTACTTTGTGCCCTGCCTCGACAGGAGCGGGTTTAGGCTTGGCGGCCTGGGTCGGGGTCACCGGGACGAAAGTCGTCTTCTTTGATGTGACAGATGGGGATCTGGAGGGACCTTGACCGAGGTATGCCCACACCGTGCCGATCACAACGGCAATAACGAGGACTGAATAGATGTATCTCCCCGGGTTCCTCCTCTTCTTCCCCAGGTAAATGAACCCCCTCTTGTGCACAAAACCCATGATTGATGCCATTTATAAAAGGATTTTCTTGCCATATCAAGCCATTTTGTCTTTTATGGGGATTGTGCACATATTCGTAGCCGACATCCATCTCAGGCCGGATTCGAAAGATCAGGACGACAGGTTTATCTCCTGGCTTCATGGGCCAGCCGCGGATGCCGATGGAATCTACATCCTGGGCGATCTCTTCGACTACTGGTACACAGGTATCGAGGCCCGTTTCAAAGACATACTCGAAGCGCTGCAATCACCCAGGATATGCTTGCTGCCGGGAAACCGGGACTTCCTGCTCAGCGACACCCCGCTTGAAGGCATCAACATCATCCGCTCGGAAGAAATCGTCATCACCATAGGCCCCACAAAAGTGCTCATTGCGCATGGCCACACGCTGACCCATGGGGATCCAGGTTTCAATCTTATGCACAGATACGGATGGCCCATTCTCAGGAATCTCGACAGATGGCTGCCGCTTCCTCTCAAAGACCTCATTGCCCAAAGGCTCATACGGTCCTCTCGCGTTGTACGGCATTTGACTGCGGGCATCCGTGAAGGGATCGCGATTGAACGAGGGGTGGACATGGTTATCTGCGGCCACCTCCACCGGTCTATCACAAGGCCCGGCCTCATCGTCCTGCCTGCCTTCCACGACACAGGTGCCTGGCTTGCCTGGGATAATGCCGGGCCGAGGCTGTGCACGAAGTAGCATAGGAAAATGGAGACCAAGGGGATGATTGACTAAATGTGAAATTAGAGTAATTAAAAGACAAAGGAATAATTACAGACGATGAATATCAAACCAAACGGAAAGCTTTAGTAGATCAACTTTGAACCTGAAAATTGAGAATCAAAATATATTTCAATAATAATAACTACCACGACTAATACTTAAAATCTATCCTTGGGCAGCTGCGAAGGCTGCCCCTCCAAAATTGGAATTTATTGGAATGGCAAGCAGCAGGGGCCCCTTGAACCCGGTGAGCGAGCACAGGAAAATCCGGGGGAAAGCGGCGTTTGTCCGAGCGGAGAGAAACGGAGCGAGTTCAGCCGCGGCCCGGATTTTCCAAGCGCGCGAACGCACCCTTTAGGGCGGGTTTGATTCGGGACATCCCTGTCCCTCACCCTTCGGGCGCACGTAAAGTGCGTCCAATTCGGCTATCCTGCCGAATTGTGTCGGGGTGCCTTTTCTTTCGGTTCCTTTCTTTTGGCACCAAAAGAAAGGAACAATAATTTTATTAGGTTATACACTTCCGGGATTGCTTCGTCACCTGCGGTTCCTCGCAATGACAGTCATAGGGAATACCCCTCACCCTGTCCCTCTCCCTCCAGGGGCGAGGGGACCTGAGGTGCATACTCTGTAACAAATAAGGCAGCCGCGAGGGCTGACCCTACGGAATAGGAGCTTATCGGAACGGTAGGTTTATGGGGCCCCTTGAACCCGGTGAGCGAGCGCAAGAAAATCCGGGGAAAAGCGTCGTCTGTCCGAGCGGAGTGAAACGGAGCGAGTTCAGACGCGGCCCGGATTTTCCAAGCGAGCGAACGCACTCGTAGAGCGGGTTCGCGGGGTGCCTTTTCTTTCGGTTCCTTTCTTTTGGCACCAAAAGAAAGGAACAATAAATATAATAAGTTAAATCCTTATTCTTGCAAGAAAAACCCATCCCCACCCTGTCCCTCCCCTTGAAGGGGAGGGTTCGAAAAGGAATCCCTCACCCTGTCCCTCTCCCCAGAGGGGCGAGGGGACTTACCCCTTGAACGCCATTTTGGCGATCATAGGCGCGGCGATGAGCATGCCGATAAGGCTCCCCACATTGGCGAAGCTCACCACCAGCAGGATCCTGGTGATGGGGTTTCTCCACCAGCCGCTGAGCTTCAGGATATCATCGGGGAGGCTCTCGAAATCCGATACCTTGGGCTTCTTCAGGTATGCCTCGCTGAGGCCCGCAACCCAGCCCGAGTGAAAGATGCGGACGACCGTGGTGACAGGAGCCACAAGTGCCGCTACGAGCACCGTTAAAGGGTGGGCGAAGGTGAGGATTGTGGCTATGGCCGTACATGCCATGGTGCAGATCACCCACAGTTTGATCATGTCATAACCGTGCTTGGTCCCGCCGATATGGAACCCCATCCATATGAGGACCAGTATGATGAGGCTGACCACCCATTTCATGACACCTTCCCTTTTCGGAGGCATGGTTTCGAGTGCCGCAAGGTCGTCGACAGGGTGCTCGATCTGCCCCATGATGCCTTTCATGTGGCCGGCACCGATGACGCCTACCACCCTGCCCGAGGAGATGTCCGCGATCTTCCTGGCCATATAGGCGTCCCGCTCGTCTATGAGTACTTCCTTGATGGTGGGGGCGTACTTCGCCATCTCCTCCACCGCAGTGGTGAGGACATCCTTCTCTTTGAGTTTCTCAATGTCCTTCTCATCGAGCTCTTCCACCTCGAAGATGGAGACCATCGCGCCATAGAGCAGCTTCATTTTCTCCAGGAATCTGAGCCCTCTCCAAGCACGCGCCAGGGTGATCTGGACGTTCCTGTCCACGAGAACCACCTCGGCACCGAGGGCTTCGGCCTCTTCGATGGCTGCCCGCATCTCATCACCGGGCTTCACCCCTATCTTTTCGCCAATGCGTCTCTGGAACGACGACATCACGAGGTTTGCCATGAGAAAGGAGGTCTTCTTTTCCTTGACTACTTTGAAGATATCCATGTTCTGCCAGGCCGCCGGATTCTTCATGACATCGTACCTGGCCTGGCACAGCTCTACCGCAACAGCATCGGGCCCGGCCTCCCGGATGGTCGAACGGACTTCCTCCACCGAGCTCTTGGATACATGGGCCGTGCCCACCATGATGATCTCTTTGTCTCCCAGCTGCATCTTCTCAACGGACATGGTATCACTCTATACCATCCGGCCTGCTTTTCAAAATCATTCATTTCCTGAAAAAGACAAGCTCGGTCAGTTCCTTTCTCTCGGATTTGCTGAAGATCGGCTCGGACGGATAGCCCAGGGCGATCACCGCCATGAGCTCATAGGTGTCGGGAGCCTCAAGGAGCACCTTGAGCTCTTTGCCGCTCTTCAGGATCTCCCCCAGCCAGACTCCCCCGAGCCCCAGCGCATGGATCTCAAGGAGCATGTTCTGGATGCATGCGCCTACGGACTGCACGTCCTTGGTATGGTTGTAGCTTTCAGCCGTATCGAGAAAGACGGCGACAAGCACGCCCGCTCCCTGAACGACCTTGCTGTAGCGGGTCAGACCGCTCACCATGCCCTTGAGTTTCGTGTCCCTTATCACCGCGAACCGCCAGGGCTGGTTGTTCATGCCCGAAGGAGCCCACCTGGCCGCCTCCAGGACCTTATCGAGAAGATCATCGCCGACCTCTTTATCGGAATATGCCCTGATGCTCCTGCGGGTCTTAATGAGATCCAGCATCTTCAACCCCCTTTGCGGAAGCCGATGCCATCAGATATGCATCGATAAATGGCGTGATTTCACCGTCCAGGACCGCATTGACATTGCCGATCTCGAAATTGGTCCGGTGGTCCTTGACGAGCTGATAGGGCTGAAGGACGTACGAGCGGATCTGGGAGCCCCAGGCGATCTCCTTCTTGCCCTTGGAAAATTCGTTCATGCGCTCCTTCTGCTTCATCTCTTCGAGCTCATAGAGCTTGCTAGCCAGGAGTTTCATGGCAAAGGCCTTGTTCTTGTGCTGCGACCTTTCGTTCTGGCACTGGACCACGGTGTTCGTGGGCAGGTGGGTGATCCTGACGGCCGAGTCGGTCTTGTTCACATGCTGTCCGCCATGCCCCGATGCGCGGTAGGTGTCGATCCGCAGGTCTTTTTCATCGATGTTGATGTCGATGTTCTGGTCGACCTCCGGGGTTGCAAATACCGAGGCAAAGGATGTATGCCGTCTCTTGTTCGCATCGTAGGGCGAGATCCGCACCAGCCTGTGCACACCCGACTCACCCTTGAGGTAGCCGAAGGCCCACTGGCCCGATATCTCGACGGTCGCATGCTTGATGCCCGCTTCCTCATCGGACGATATGTCGATGATCCTGGCCGTATATCCGTTCATCTCCGCCCACCTGAGATACATGCGGAGCAGCATCTCCGCCCAATCCTGGGCCTCAAGCCCCCCCGCGCCCGCATGGATCTCCAGGAAGGCGCTCTTGGCATCGTCTCGGCCCGAGAGCACATGGGCCTTTTCAATGGAATTGATATGCTTCTCGAGCTGTGTCAAGGTCTCCGTAACATCCGCGATGACGGCCTGCTCGTCTTCCTTTGCAAGGTCGAGCAGGACCTGCAGGTCGTCCCAGAGGGTCGAGACCTTTTCCCACTGCGACAGGATGGCGCTGATCCTTGATTTTTCCGACTGGAGGTCTCGAGTCCTGGCCGGATCTTTCCAGATGTCCGGCTGGCTCAGGAGAGAGTCTATCTCAGAAAGCCTTTTTTCGCGTGAAGGGATTTCAAAGATACCCCCTCATGGCGTTCAGGCGTTCGCCGATCTCAATGATCTTTTGCTGGTAGTCCGCTATCATCGGCCTTTGGCTTTAGCACCCGCATACAGCATTGTCAATGCCGCGATGAGGGCGAGCCCGGCCCAGACCAGGGCGATGACCGGTCCGTAGCGCACATAGAAGCTCAGATAGCTGATCTTCCTGATGTCGTGGACAATGACGCCCTCTTTGAGCAGCCCGATGCGGCTCACGATGTTCCCCCGAGGGTCGATGACGGCCGATATCCCGTGGTTCACGGCCCTCACCATCCACCTCCTGGTCTCGATGGCCCTGAAGCATGCGAATAGGAGGTGCTGTTCGGGTGTGGACCAGGTCTTGAACCATGCATCGTTCGACATGTTCACCAGGAGCCCTGCGCCCTGCTGGCAGAGCTGCCGCGAGATGTCCGGGAATATGCTCTCGAAGCAGATGAGCACGCCGATGCCGTCGATGGGCTCCACCACCGTTCCCGGGCTGAAGTCCCCCACCTCGGCGGTGAGGCTTCCGAAAAAGTATTTCAGGAGACCTGACAGGGGAAGGTACTCGCCGAAGGGGACGAGGTGGATCTTGTCATAGTACCCGAGGATCCTGGCGCTGCGCAGCAGGTACGCCCGGTTGAAGAATTTACCGTCCTCAAGGGCCGGGCTCCCCACGAGCAGATCCGCCTGGGTGGACTTGCTGAGCCTCAGGACGCGCAAGGTCTGGGGCCAGTGCCTGAAGAGGTAGAAGGTGCACGCTGTCTCGGGCCAGACCACGAGCTGGGCCTTCCGGGCAATGGCCTGTCGGGTCAGTGACAGGTAGGTGTCGAGGGTGGCATCCACCTGCTCGGGCCGCCATTTCTGGTCCTGCGGGACATTGGCCTGGGCCGCCGCAGCCTTTAACGGCGTGCCGTCGAATGCTCCGTGGCCGATGCGCCACTGGCCGAAGGCCACACAGGCGATCACCAGGATGACAGCGACACCCAGCGGGGCATACTGTTTCTTGAATACCTGGTAGAGGGCGACATTGCCCGTCATGACCACGCCGCTTATGAGAAACACCCCTCCCAGCTCGGCGATCTGGACAAAGGCCGAGAACGGGAGCTGGGAATGGCCCAGCAGGGCCCAGGGAAAGCCGGAGAACATGGCGTATGATCGAAGCAATTCCAGGGCGACCCATACCCCCGGCAGGATAAGGAACGCGAACCTGGTTC
>DATKLV010000198.1:0-4544 GCA_035542255.1 Desulfomonilia bacterium
AGCGGTTTTTACAAGTTTCTACTGATGAGGTATATGGGAGCCTAGGTAGCGAGGGCAGCTTCCATGAAAGCTTGCCCTTGGCTCCTAATAGCCCCTATTCCGCATCAAAAGCAGCAGCCGATTTACTGATCAGGGCATATATCAAGACCCACGGCCTGGATGCGATTATCACACGGTGCTCCAACAATTACGGACCCTATCAGTTCCCTGAAAAACTCATTCCCCTCATAGTTGTGAACGCACTGAATAATAAAGAACTCCCTGTCTACGGTGATGGAAAGAATGTGAGAGACTGGATATACGTTGAGGATCACTGTAAAGGCATTGTAACGGTAGCGGAAAAAGGCATTCAAGGCGAGATATATAATCTTGGAGGTGCTGCTGAGAAAGAAAACATTGATATTGTACATAGAATCTTAGATCATCTTGGCAAACCTGAGACGCTCATACGTTTCGTAAAGGACAGACCCGGTCATGACTTCAGATATTCCATGGATTATTCGAAGATTTCACGTGACCTTGGCTGGGGGCCTTCTGTTGATTTCACGAGAGGACTAACCACAACTATTGAATGGTACCTTGCAAACAAACCGTGGTGGGAGAGGATTATCTCAGGCGACTACATAAGTTACTATGAAAGGATGTACCACAACCGATGAGAGTGCTTGTCACCGGGGCAAGGGGAATGCTGGGAAGGGATGTCGTGAAGACCTTGGAAATGAAGGGGCATGAGGTCTGGGGAACGGATATCAACTTACCAGAGGACAGGCTCGACATCACACGCCAGGACCAGATTAGGTACGCTCTGAGTTCTTATCGCCCTACCTGGGTCGTTAACTGCGCAGCCTACACAAACGTGGACAAAGCCGAAGAGCAAGAGGAGGAAGCCATTCTGCTCAACGCAAAGGGCCCAGACCTGATGGCACATGCATGCAGGAAGCTTAAAGTAAGGCTCATGCATATAAGCACTGACTATATCTTTGACGGTACCAAGGGAAGCCCTTATACAGAAGAAGATATCCCCAATCCTATCAATGTCTATGGTATGAGCAAACTCGCGGGAGAAAATGCCATTAGGCACCAGATGGATGATTACATAATCTTGAGAACCCAGTGGCTCATTGGCCAACATGGGAGGAGTTTCATATCAACGATTCTCACTGCTGCCCAAATCAATGAAAGCATCCGTGTGGTGAACGATCAGTGGGGCTCACCCACATTTACTTTTGATCTGGCCAAGGCTATAACCCAACTTATGGAAATTGATGCACGGGGGGTATATCATGTATGCAACCGAGGCAAAGCTACATGGTATGACCTGGCCAATAAAGCCATTGAGCTTGTCGGCCTGAGTACTAAGGTGATACCCGTAAGCACGGAGGAGTTTCCACGTCCGGCAAAAAGACCAGCCAGAACGATACTTTCAACGAAAAAATTCAGTGATAAAACCGGTAAAGTCATGCCGATTTGGCAAATATCGTTGGAAAGCTTTGTGCAAGAATATCTTCAGCATGTGAAAGGCACGGCCTGAAGAGATTAGGATAGTATCCTTGTTCCGTAATATGGTTAAACTGCTTTAATGTGCTCAAATAAAACCCCATAGAAATGGGAGAAGATGAGAATCGACTTTAGGAAAATATCCATTTCTGTTAAACAGTGCTTTGAATATACTGCATGCTCAGAGAGGCCCTGATTCAGATAGAAAAAACAGGTGCCGTAAAGGAGAAGTCATTGAGAAGCATCAAAAAGAAAAGTGTTGTAAGGGATTGGGCGGAGGCCCTTGTTGTTGCCTTTATAATTGCCATGATCATAAGGGCGTTCGTTCTGCAGGCCTACAGGATCCCATCATCCTCTATGGAAGACACCTTGCTGAAGGGGGATCATATACTTGCCACCAAATTCACCTATGGTTTAACCATGCCCTTTACCACCAAGAAGATCTGGGGTGCCGATAGAATTCCAGCCAGAGGAGACATCATCATATTCACTTTCCCCGTGAACCACGACATGGATTTTGTAAAAAGGGTGATAGGTCTGCCGGGCGATGTGATAGAGGTTAAGGATAAGAAGGTATTTATCAATGGTAAACACTTCGAGATTCCTGAGGAAAAATATACAGATCCCTTTACGCTGAACCAGGGTCCCGGCAAGGTGAGAGATTTCTTCGGCCCGATAACGGTGAGTCCAGGCCATGTATTTGTGATGGGTGATAATAGGGATCAGAGCTATGACAGTCGCTTTTGGGGGCAAGTACCCATTGAGAACATCAAAGGCAAGGCTCTCATCATCTATTTCTCGTGGACAAGTGAAAAACCGTGGGTACGTTACTGGCGCATTGGACATCTTGTGAAATAGGAGAGGGCATGCAAGAAATTCCAAGAAGTCCGCAAGAGATCCGCACGATTCTCGCTAGGCTCACCGAAGAGCTCTTGAATACAATAAGTGCATGGGACAAGGCGGCCTTTATCGGGGTACGCAGCGGAGGTGAGTTGATAGCAAGAGGACTGGTTAAACTTCTTGAGGAAAAGACAGGGAAGCATCTTCCTCTTGGGGTTCTTGATATTGCGCTCTACCGGGATGACCTCACGAGGAGAAAAATCTACCCTCAGGTCAGGAGTACGGACATCCCTTTTGCTGTTGATGATAAAGATATCATACTCGTAGATGATGTCTTGTACACCGGACGATCAGTTCGGGCCGCCATCGACCACATCGTCGATCTCGGCAGACCGGGCAGGATCTATCTGCTTGTGCTGTTTGATCGCGAGGGAAGGGAACTGCCTATCCAGGCAGATTTTGTAGGTATGAAGATAAGCCTCCCTGATGAGGAGGTTATTAAGCTTGAGGCAACCCCGGACAAGGAGGCCATTGCCGGTGTCGTCATCAGCGGGACAAAAAAATGAACTGGCCTCATAAGGATCTCATAGCCATTGCCGACCTGACGAGCGAGGAGATTTATACCATCCTTGATATGAGTAAATCGTTCAAGGAGATAAGCAAGAGGGACATCAAGAAGGTCCCTGCGTTACGGGGCAAGACGGTAGTGCTTCTCTTCTATGAGGCATCTACCAGAACGCGGCTGTCCTTTGAACTTGCAGCAAAACGACTGAGCGCCGACACAATGGCTTTATCAGCATCAGGGTCTTCCTTTGCAAAAGGCGAAACCATAATGGATGCTGCACAGAACGTCATGGCCATGTCCCCCGATTGCATTGTGATCCGATATCCTTACGCTGGTCTTCCTAAAAAGATGGCCAGGGAGCTACCCTGCTCTATCATTAACGCCGGCGATGGAACGCATGAGCATCCAACCCAGGCCCTTTTGGACATGTATTCTATGCAGGAGCACTTCGGTAAGCTCGACGGATTGAATGTGGCCATAGTGGGGGATATACTGCACTCACGTGTCGCCAGATCAAATGTTTACGGCCTTAAAAAGGTTGGGGCGCACGTCACTTTAGTTGCACCGAAGACCCTTTTGCCCGCAGGTATAGAAACCTGGGGTGTTCATGTCGAAACTGCACTGGATATCGTGGTGAGCGAGGCGGATGTGATCATGATGCTGAGGGTCCAGAAAGAAAGGATCCACGAACAATATTTTTCTGATGAGCGGGAATATGCATACTTCTATGGTCTCAACAAGAAGAGAGTTGATAAAATGAAGCCTAATGCGGTCATTATGCATCCTGGACCTATGAACAGGGGGGTGGAAATCACCCATGACGCTGCAGACGGGGACCGATCCATTATCCTCAATCAGGTTGAAAACGGCGTGGCCGTGAGAATGACTCTGTTGTATTTATCTCTGGGAGGAAATGTCAATGTGGATTAAGGGTGGTCGTCTCATCGACCCTGCGAATAATCGGGACGAACAGGGTGATGTACTCATACGAGACGGGTTCATTGAGGATATCCGACCTGAAGGCGGCGCTGTACCACCCGACGAAGAGATACTCGATGCTTCCGGCATGTGGGTGATCCCAGGGCTTATCGATATCCACGCCCATCTAAGGGAGCCGGGATACGAATATAAAGAAGACATTTCAAGCGGAAGTCTTGCAGCTGCAGCAGGAGGTATCACCACGGTTGTCTGCATGGCCAACACCGATCCGATAAATGATAATGCATCCGTTACCCAGTATATCATTAAGAAAGCATCGGGAATCGGCTTGGTGAGGATCCTTCCCGTAGGTGCCGTTACCAAGGGACAGCAAGGCAAAGAGCTTGCAGAGATGGGACTAATGAAGGAAGCCGGAATTGTGGCCGTATCGGATGATGGCAGGCCAGTGGAGAGCGCGTCCATCATGCGAAGGGCACTCGAGTATGCCTCCACCTTCTCGCTCTCCGTAATATCACATTGCGAGGATAAAAGTCTCTCAGGCGCAGGGGTGATGAACGAAGGAGCCCTTTCATCACAGCTCGGCCTTGCAGGTATACCTTCCCTGGCAGAAGAGATAATGGTTTCTCGCGATGTATTGCTGTCTCAGTACACCGGTGTTCCGGTTCATATAACTCATATATCAACCAAGGGGAGCCTGGAGATC